>NZ_JAPPVG010000004.1:0-205446 GCF_028680365.1 Pseudomonas sp. MIL19
CTGGTAACAAAATCAGCAATCCGCCCTGGGTCAAATTTCAATCGGCAGGGTGGGTCAATTTTCCATCAGCGCCAACATCTTGGCTGTAACAAGCTCAATGAGCTTCGCCAAATCAAGCCGAATGCTGCCGGTTTGGTTGTTGCCACTGACATTGAGCACGCTCAGCAAATTGCCCAGGCTCTGGAGTCCAGGGGTGGGGTTTGCTGCATTGTGACCAACAAAATCCCGGATGCGCAGCAGGTGATCAATGCCTTTAGGCAGAGCGCCTCTCCCTGGATTGTCGCTGTCGGAATGATCAGCGAAGGAACGGACATCCCCCGGCTTCAGGTGTGCTGCTATCTCAGCCGCATTCGCACCGAGTTGCATTACCGGCAAGTGCTTGGGCGAGTGCTTAGGCGTACAGGTGAGTCCGATGATCAAGCTTGGCTGTTCATGTTGGCGGAGCCGACGCTGCAGTGTTTGGCTGAGAGAATTGCGGATGACTTGCCGGAGGACTTGGCGGTACTAAACGAGGTACAGATGCCAGCTTCCACTTCAGGCTCAACGCCGAGCTCGATCGAGGCTGCGGACAATATCAATAATCTAGATAACAGTATTGGATGTGGCAAAGAGCAGGCTATTGGGGCTGGAGCTACGAGCACCATTTCACTAGAGGGCTTTTCAGTCGAGCCAAGTCATCAGGTGAGTTTTTCCCAGCATTACAGGCAGCAGTTGTTGGCTTGTTTTTGAAGTGTTGACGCCTAATGGGTCAGGTGAAGTGGGAGTTGCGAGTGTGTGGTTGACCATGTCATCGACTAAGAAATTAGGGGGCGTGGGCATTGATGTTAGGACTCAGACGTTGAGGCATGACTGATAAACGGATCTGCGACGGTTGCAGCGCTGTTGCGCGTGTTGCTTCGATCGGGTGCATGTACCGATTGCGAGGCTTGGTAGATGTTTACGCGCGCACATATGCCGAGGATTAACCTGATGCAAAAGAGAAAGACCCACAAGTATGCCTTGATAGCTAAGCTCTCAGACGAAGCGGTACGCTTGATGACGCCCACGCCAGAGTGGCAGCACAATATGTTCCGCGTTGCGGCGACTAAAGGACGGGAAAATGAGCCTGTTGGCTTCTTGGCCGAGGGCGCTCACCCAGACAATATGGACACGCCCGGTCGTTAGGGTCGTCATCGTTCATAACGATCATGGGCAGTTTGACAGCCTTCACCTCATTGAGAAGGGCATCCCGGTCAGAAGAACCGTCTAAGCACTTCCTGCCCTTAGCGTATTAAGTAACGAACAAGTCATCGTTAAATTCGAAGAAATACCTTCATCACCAAGTCCGGCACCCATAGTCGGTGATAGGTGTACTAGGATGTTTTAAACGTTTAATTTGATAAAGTAAATCCGGTAAAGACGCGGCTTTCAATCCCGATATTTCGTAGAGGCTGGATTTTTAGAGCTTCAGAAAATTAACATTTTTTATCGAATTCTGTATTTGGTTAATGGAAGCTCTATACCCAACGCCTCGAACAGATTTTATACTCACATTTGATTCTTCGGCGCGTAGTCTTTTACGTAAATGAAAAACTAAGGACTCTACCGCATTATAAGGATTTATTGGCGGGCTCTTGTGTGAATATAGAACGTCTACGAAACATGCTTTGCTCACAACGCGAGGTGAGTTGCTGACAAGAGCATGAAGCACAATCATCTGTTTAAAAGGAAGGTTGAATTTTGTGAGGTTAATTCCTGTTGTCCCTGCCAATGCGTAGGCTGCGGGGCATACAAGCCTTAAATGCTCGATCTCAACAGAGGTCTTTATTAATTGATGTACATGCTTGGCTAGAGCGCTAGGTTTGAAAGGCTTATACAAGTAATCATCTAAGGCTGTGTTGAAATCTTTATCCGGCTTTCGAATAACCCGAGTTGTTGCAAGTACTATGCACGGGATATTAGAGTTTCCAGTAGCGCTCCGAGCGGAAAGTGGAGATGCAGCCTCATAATCAGCCATATCGTTATCGACAATTATTCCTGCGAAGGTGCAGGTATGCATGATTGCGATAGCCTCTCTACAGCTACCTGCTTCAACCACCGTGTATCCGGATGACTCCAGATGCTTGCGAGCCTGGGCGCGGAGGACGGGATGTTCGTGTATTACAAGCAGCTTTGGAGGCACCGATTTATCAAAACGTATCATTTTCTGGCAGCTCATAGATCGTGTTGGGGGAGTCACCGAGCGGTCGCTGTTTCAAAATCACGGCGATCCTGATCCCTCCGCAACGAATCTAGGGGGCTGAGGGGTTGAATTGAAACGATTAGCGCAGTAGCATGGATTTATACATTGTAAGTGCATGATTATGAATAAATAAATTGCAAAACGTGAATTTTGAAACGGTTTTCTGCGGGTTATTGAAAGACGCGGTTAACTGAGACCTCGAACCCGGGGCCACCGGCCCCGGACGACTGCGCCCTGGCCCGCGTGCTCACGCCCTTCTTGCGGTCAGATGTAGTCCCCGCGACAAACCGCTACAATGCGCCGCCTTTTCCTGACTCTTTGCGAGGCCTCGCGCATGAAATTCCGTTTTCTTCTGTGGATGCTGGGCCGCCTGATGGCTAAGGCCAGCCGTGAAAACCCGGCGTTCCAACAGCAATTAGTTGACCGCGACATGGTCTTCCAACTGCACACCCTGGACGGCAAAGTGGCCCGTCACTTCATCGTTAAAGATCAGCGCATCACCAGCAAGCGTGGCCCGGTCAGCGAGCCAGCATTCGCCCTCGGCTTCAAAGATGCGGCTTATGGTTTCGCCACCATGAGCGCGAAGAACAAGCAGCTGGCCTTTATGCAGGGTATTCAGAACAAGGACATCCAGATCCAGGGCAACCCGGCGCTGGTGATCTGGTTCCAGGGCTTGACCAAATACCTGATGCCGAAGAAGAAAGACGCCGCCAAAAAAGCTGCCTGACCCGCAGCTGTGCGCGCTGACACTGGTCGCCGCGCATGCCTTTCGCTAGGCTGGGCGTAGCCATAGTGAGAGTGTGCCCATGCGTCTGTTGCTGATCGCCCTGTTGTTTTCCACCCTTGCCCACGCCGCGCCCCCGAAAACGGCAGCCTTTGCACCGGTATTTGAGCTGGCCGGTATTCGTTTGCTCTGCGAACAGGCTGCGCCGCTGGTGCAGCGCGGTCTGCCGGATAAACAGCAAGCGCAGCTGGGCAACGTCTTCGCCGCCGATGCCCTGTGCCTAGACTTAGCCAAGCGTCTGGCCAGTCAGCTTGATAAAACCCAGCTGCAACAAGCCCAGCGCCAGCTAGAAAGCCCGTTGGCGCAGCGTTTTACCGCTGCTGAGCGGTTGGTCGGTGAAGGCGGTGCGCAAGGGCTGACGGCTTATCGCGAACAGCTGGTCGAGCGGCCACCGCGTGAGGAGCGGCGGCAGTTGGTGCGGCGTCTGGATGCGGCTGCACACACCACCACTCTGGCGACCTTGCTGCGCTATGAAGTCGGCAAAACTCAGGCGTTTTTGGCCTTGCAGGGCCGTGGCGAAAGCATCGACGAACAAGCCCTGAGCACTCAGACCCAGGCCCAGGAAAATGCGCTGCGCGCCTCCAGTGCCGAGGCTGTGGAGTCTTTTATGCTCTATGCCTACCGGCAGATGCCCAGCGAGCAACTGGCTGAATATGCGGCGTTGTATGAGCAGCCCGCCGTTGCCCTGTTGCTTGATAGCAGCGCGCAGGTGCTGCCAGAGCTGTTCGCCGCCCGGCGTGCGCAGCTGAAGAAGTAGTGATGCTACTCAAACGACAAAGGGGCCCGTAGGCCCCTTTGTGTTTTCTGCAGCTTTAGTGTGCAGGATGGAATTGTGCCGCCAGCTCGCGTAGCGCGACTTCGGCGGCCAGCACCTTGCTTACCGCTTCTTCGGCCTTTTCACGGCTGATCCCCAAATTATCGAACAGGCTTTGCGGGATCTCGCTCTGCGGGCCGGCGCCGATGCCGCGATTGCGCAGCAGGCTGACCGACAGGCACACCAGGTTTGGATAGGCCGCATGTGCACCGGTGTTCTCAGGGTCGTGCTGGAAGCGCAGGGCGCTGACCAGCTCTTCCGGCATGTCCCAGTAGCGCATCAACCAGGCGCCGATTTGTTCGCGGCTGATACCGAGCAGATGTTGCTCGATATAGCTGTGCGAGAGGTGCGGGTTGACCTCCAGGTGGCGACAGATCAGCGAGAAGTGTGGCGGAAACACATGCGCCAACACCAGGTAGCCGAAATTATGCAGCAGGCCAGCGAGGTAGCTCAGACCGGCTTCCGGACGTTGCGCGCGGGGGATGGCGCGTGTCAGGCCTTCGATCACGGCAGCGCTATAAATCGCTTGTTGCCAGTAGGGCGTAGCCTGTTGTGGCTTGTCCTTGGGCAGGCTCAGGGTTTTACCCAAGGCCAGGCCCAGGGCCAGGTTGATCACCAGGTCAAAGCCCAGCACGCGGACGATGGCGTCTTCCACCGAGCGAATTTTACCGGGCGCGGCGTAGTAGGGCGAAGCCGCCCAGCTGACCACTTGTGCGGCCAGCGCTGGGTCGGTTTCGACCACGCCGGTGATGTCATCGACGGTGGCGTCCGGGTCGACGCGCAGCTTGATGATCTTCTGCGCGGTTTCCGGCAGCGGTGGAATTTCGATGGTTTCTTCCAGCCGTTGCTGGATCCGGCGGGCGGTAAACGCCTGGACCGCCTGGGTGATTTCCGCGCGGTCGTCGTCCGGGCGGTCGAGGTTCAGGTGGATATTGCTCAGCGGCTCGCCGAAGCGTGCGGCGCTGGCCTTGCTTAGCAGGCTCTTGAACGTGTCGCTGGCGAGTTCGAGAAGAACCCCCGGCTGGCCCGATTCGATGTAAAGGCTGGGGACGTCTAGCAGGCGCTCGTCATACAGGCACGGCGAACTGGTCAGTGGCGGCAGGCCGGGTAGCGTTTTCAGGTTGTGCTTGCCGAGCATGCGCTCCAGGCGATCCGGTTTGACCGCCACCAGCTGGCGCCCGGTGAGTTCGGTCAGGCGGTTGAGATCGAGCAGCTGATTTTGTGGATAGAGCACCAGCAGCGCACCCACGGCATCATCGAGCAGCACCGCCTGTAAGCGTTGTGCGCTTGGCAGGCTCGGTTGGTCGTGGCAGATGCGGTACGGCAAACCAAGCTTATCCAGCAATTGCAGAATCACCGCAGGCGGTTGCGGAGCAGTGTCGGTGGCAAGGGCGAGTTCAGTCATGGCGGTTTCCGGCAGAGGCGGCATTAAGGCGAGTATAAACAGCGGACTGGCGAAAATGCGGCACAGGTAGCAGTTGTCTTGTGAGCTGTATCACACTTGCCCGTATTGTTGGCCATGCCGTAGCCAGCGCTCAAGTAGCGGGCTGACATGCTGCGGCCAGTGTTCCAGCAGTGCTTGCGCGGCGTCACGCACGGCGGGCAGCAAGTCGGCATCGCGCATCAGGTCGGCCACCTTGAACTGCAGCAGGCCTGTCTGGCGGGTGCCGAGCATCTCGCCGGGGCCGCGTAATTCCAGGTCTTTTTCGGCAATGACGAAGCCGTCGCAGGTTTCGCGCATGATTGCTAAGCGCTGGCGACCCAATTGTGACAGCGGTGCGTGATAGAGCAGCAAGCAATGGCTGGCGGCGCTGCCCCGGCCGACCCGCCCGCGCAGTTGGTGCAGTTGTGCCAGGCCCAGGCGTTCAGGGTTTTCGATGATCATCAGGCTGGCATTCGGTACGTCGACGCCCACCTCGATTACCGTGGTGGCGACCAGCAGTTGCAGCTGCCCCTGTTTGAACTGATCCATCACCGCGGCTTTTTCTGCCGGTTTCATTCTCCCGTGGATCAGCCCGACATTCAGTCCGCCGAGCGCAGCGGTCAGATCGACGAAGGTGGTTTCGGCGGCCTGGCAGGTCAGCTCTTCGGATTCCTCAATCAGCGTACACACCCAGTAAGCCTGGCGGCCTTCATTACAGGCCAGGCGCACGCGCTCGACCACTTCCAGGCGGCGGCTGTCGGCGATTACCAAGGTATTCACCGGGGTACGGCCGGGCGGCAGTTCGTCGAGGATCGAGGTGTCGAGGTCGGCGTAGGCGCTCATGGCCAGGGTTCGCGGGATGGGAGTAGCGGTCATGATCAGCTGGTGCGGGCACATGCGTCCGCCAATGCCTTTCTGTCTCAGGGCCAGGCGCTGCTGCACGCCGAAGCGGTGTTGTTCATCAATGATCACCAAGGCGAGTTTTTGGAACTGCACTTCATCCTGAAATAGGGCGTGGGTGCCGACCACCATCGGTGCACCGCCCGCGATCTGTTGCAGCGCGCTGGTGCGGGCTTTGCCCTTGAGCTTGCCGGCCAGCCAAGCGACCTTTAGACCCAGCGGTGCCAGCCATTTGCTGAAGTTGATGAAGTGCTGCTCGGCGAGAATCTCAGTGGGCGCCATCAGCGCCACTTGATAACCGGCTTCCAGTGCTTGCAAGGCGGCAAAGGCGGCGACCACGGTTTTGCCAGCGCCCACGTCACCCTGCACCAGGCGCAGCATGGGCTCGTGTTGGCTGAGGTCGTAGGCGATTTCCGCGCCGACCCGCTGTTGCGCGCCGGTGGGGGTAAATCCGAGGTTGGCCAGGTATTGCTGCGGTAGTTTTTTAGCCAGTGGCATGGCCGGTGCCTGCTGCGCGCGCACGCTTTCGCGCAGGCGTTGCAGCGACAGTTGATGGGTCAGCAGTTCCTCAAAGGCCAGGCGGTGCTGGGCCCAGTGGCGGCCTTCGGCGAGTTCCTCCAGGTCGGCATCCGGCGGCGGCCGATGCAGGTAGCGAATCGCCTGATCGAGCGGGCTGAGTTGGTAGTCGTCGGCCAGTTCGCGCGGCAGCCAGTCCGGCAGGCTGTGCGGTCCGAGGCGGGCCAGGGCCTGTTCACTGAGCTGGCGCAGGCGCTGCTGGGTCAGGCCTTCGGTGGTCGGGTAGATCGGCGTGAGGGTCTGTTCTACGGCTATCGGCTCGCTGCCCGTCAGTGCGCGGTATTCCGGGTGATAGATTTCCAGACCTGAGGAGCCGGGCCTTACTTCACCATAGCAGCGCACTTGGGTGCCGCGTTTGAGGCCTTCCTTCTGCGCTTGGCTGAAATGGTAGAAGCGCAGGCTCAAGGTGCCGCTGCCGTCCTGCAAGCGCACCAGCAGGCTGCGTCGGCGACCCATGACCACATCCGCGCCGGCGACTATGCCTTCAACCACCGCGTCCTGGCCGGGGCGCAGGGCGCCAATCGGCACGATACGGGTGCGGTCCTGATAACGCAGCGGCAGGTGAAACAGCACATCCTGCAGGGTTTCCAGGCCGACCTTGGCGAGTTTTTCGGCAAGGGCCGCACCCACGCCTTTCAGCGCGGTGACAGAAACTGCAGCCAGCTCGGTCATGGCTTGTCTTAGCTGCTCTTGGGCAGTGGTTTGGCCACAGAGCACAGGCGGATCGAGTCAGTCAGTACCTCGATCGCATTCGGCCGCGGGAAGCTGGCGCGCCAGGCGATAGCGACGGTGCGGAACGGCGCCGGTGCGCTGAGCGGGCGTACTTCAATCACGCCGGGAGCGTAATGATGGCTGTCGACCGCGGAGAACGGCAGGATCGACACGCCAAGGCCCGAGGCGACCATATGACGGATGGTTTCCAGCGAGCTGGATTCCACCGTGGTGTGCTTGGCGCTGTCTTCGCCGCCCTTGCGCAGGGTCGGGCAGGCTTCCAGCACCTGATCGCGGAAGCAGTGGCCTTCGCCGAGCAGCAACAGGCTCTTGTCATTCAGCAGCTTGCTGTCGATGGTCTTCAGCTCAGCCCAGGGGTGGCCGGCCGGCAGCAGGGCGTAGAACGGCTCGTCATACAGCGGCTTGGTCAGCACATCGGCTTCGTGGAAGGGCAGGGCGATGATGATCGCGTCCAACTCACCATTGCGCAGCTTGTCGCGCAGTACGTGGGTGAAGTTTTCCTCGATATACAGCGGCATGTCGGGTGCGACGCGGTGCAGTTGCGGAATCAGATGCGGGAACAGGTAAGGACCGACGGTGTAGATCGCGCCGATTTTCAGCGGCGCGGCCATCTGGTTTTTACCGGCTTGGGCCAGCTCACGGATGCCCTGAGCTTGCTCCAGTACTTTCTGCGCCTGGGTGACGATGCCTTCCCCGACTGGCGTCAGGCGCACTGCGCTCTTGCTGCGCTCGAAGATCAGCACACCCAGTTCATCTTCGAGTTTCTTCACCCCGACCGACAGTGTCGGCTGGCTGACATGGCAACGTTCGGCCGCGCGGCCGAAGTGCTGCTCTTGAGCGAGGGTGACTATGTAACGCAGTTCGGTGAGGGTCATAGTCTTTATCCATTGAGATGCAGCCAAGCATAGCGGCTGTCTTCAATGGAACCAACTGTTGATCCGGTTCCATGGCTGTGGCTGAGGGGTTAGAATTGTTCGGGTAATTGTCTACAGGTTAATGTCGCTTTGTGGACAAAAAATAATTAGTTACTAATGTGTTGTGCGCATAGAATTGCGGCCATACTTTGTCGGCGCCCCAAGTTGGGTTTTGCACGCGCCTCAATAAAACCATACAAGCCGCCCCTTTACCCAAGGAGTACCGGCATGCCTGATGCGGTAACGACCATGTCCCATAACTGGGCTTTTGCTGTGTTTTTGCTCGGAGTATTCGGGCTTATCGCCTTTATGCTCGGCCTGTCCAGCCTGCTGGGAAGTAAAGCCTGGGGGCGCAGCAAGAACGAACCTTTTGAGTCCGGTATGTTGCCCGTAGGCAGCGCGCGCCTGCGCCTGTCAGCCAAATTTTATCTGGTCGCGATGCTCTTCGTGATCTTCGATGTTGAAGCCCTCTTTCTCTTTGCTTGGGCCGTCTCGGTGCGCGAAAGCGGCTGGGCTGGGCTAATCGAAGCTACAGTCTTTATAGCAATTCTGTTGGCAGGTCTTGTCTACCTTTGGCGGATCGGGGCGCTCGATTGGGCACCTCAGGGCCGTCGCGAGCGGCAGGCGAAGCTAAAACAATGAGGCTTTGGCAATGCAATACAAACTTACTCGGATCGATCCGGATGCGCCCAATGAGCGCTATCCGGTCGGCGAGCGGGAGACTGTTTCCGACCCGCTGCTAGACGATCAAGTCCACAAGAACATCTACATGGGCAAGCTCTCTGATGTTCTTAATGGCGCAGTGAACTGGGGGCGCAAGAACTCCCTATGGCCCTATAACTTCGGCCTGTCCTGCTGCTATGTGGAAATGACCACCGCCTTTACCGCGCCGCATGACGTTGCGCGTTTTGGTGCGGAAGTGATTCGAGCCTCCCCACGCCAGGCAGACTTTATGGTCATTGCCGGCACCTGCTTTATCAAGATGGCTCCGGTCATCCAGCGTCTGTATGAACAGATGCTGGAACCCAAATGGGTGATCTCCATGGGCTCGTGCGCCAACTCTGGCGGCATGTACGACATCTACTCGGTGGTCCAGGGTGTGGATAAGTTCCTGCCGGTCGACGTCTATATCCCCGGCTGCCCACCGCGCCCTGAGGCTTTTCTGCAAGGCTTGATGCTGTTGCAGGAATCCATTGGCCAGGAGCGCCGGCCGTTGTCCTGGGTGGTTGGCGATCAAGGTGTTTACCGTGCCGACATGCCTTCGCAGAAAGAGCAGCGTCGCGCCGAGCGCATCGCCGTAACCAATCTGCGCAGCCCCGACGAAGTGTAAGCCTGGGCTCGCTTGAGCCCGCCTACTGACGCCGTTGACCGATAGCGACCGAGACCATGACTGCAGACAGCATTCTGTCCATACCGCCGTACAAGCCTGATGACCAAGATGTGGTCGTCGAACTGAATTCACGTTTTGGCGCTGACGCCTTTACCGCGCAAAGCACCCGTACCGGCATGCCGGTATTGTGGGTGGCCCGCGAGCGGCTGGTCGAAATCCTGACCTTCCTGCGCAACCTGCCACGCCCTTACGTCATGCTGTATGACCTGCATGGCGTCGATGAGCGCCTGCGCACCCAGCGCCGTGGCTTGCCCGGTGCGGATTTCACCGTGTTTTACCACCTAATGTCGCTGGAGCGGAACAGCGACATCATGCTTAAGGTGGCGCTCAGTGAGCGTGACCTGAATATGCCCAGCGTCACCAGCATCTGGCCCAACGCCAACTGGTATGAGCGCGAAGTCTGGGACCTCTACGGTATTCACTTTACCGGCCACCCGCACCTGACGCGGATCATGATGCCGCCGACCTGGGAAGGTCACCCGCTGCGCAAGGACTACCCGGCGCGCGCCACTGAGTTCGACCCGTTCAGCCTGACCCTGGCCAAGCAGCAGCTCGAGGAAGAAGCCGCGCGCTTCAAGCCGGAAGACTGGGGCATGAAACGCGGCGGCGAGCACGAGGACTATATGTTCCTCAACCTTGGTCCGAATCACCCATCGGCCCACGGTGCGTTCCGCATCATTTTGCAGCTCGATGGTGAAGAGATCGTCGATTGCGTACCGGAGATCGGCTACCACCACCGTGGTGCCGAAAAGATGGCCGAACGGCAGAGCTGGCACAGCTTTATTCCCTACACCGACCGCATCGATTACCTCGGTGGGGTGATGAACAACCTGCCGTACGTATTGGCCGTGGAAAAGCTCGCGGGCATCACCGTGCCGCAGCGGGTCGATGTGATTCGCATCATGATGGCCGAGTTCTTCCGCATCACCAGCCACCTACTGTTTCTCGGGACTTATATTCAGGACGTCGGCGCGATGACCCCGGTGTTCTTCACCTTCACCGACCGCCAGCGCGCTTATAAGGTGATCGAGGCGATTACCGGCTTCCGCCTGCACCCGGCTTGGTATCGCATCGGCGGCGTCGCTCACGACCTGCCGCGCGGCTGGGATCGTCTGGTCAAGGAATTCGTCGACTGGCTGCCCAAGCGCCTCGACGAGTACGAAAAAGCCGCCCTGAAGAACAGCATTCTCAAGGCGCGGACCATCGGTGTGGCGCAGTACAACACCAAAGAAGCGCTGGAATGGGGCACCACGGGTGCCGGATTGCGTGCCACCGGCTGTGATTTCGACCTGCGCAAAGCGCGGCCGTATTCCGGCTACGAGAACTTCGAGTTTGAAGTGCCGCTGGCGGCCAATGGCGATGCTTATGACCGCTGCATGGTGCGTGTGGAAGAGATGCGTCAGAGCATCAAAATCATCGACCAGTGCCTGCGCAACATGCCGGCGGGCCCTTACAAGGCGGATCACCCGCTGACCACGCCGCCGCCGAAAGAGCGCACGCTGCAGCACATCGAAACCCTGATCACCCACTTCCTGCAGGTTTCCTGGGGCCCGGTCATGCCGGCCAACGAAAGCTTCCAGATGATCGAGGCGACCAAGGGCATCAACAGTTATTACCTGACCAGCGACGGCAGCACCATGAGCTACCGCACGCGCATTCGTACGCCAAGCTTCCCGCACCTGCAGCAGATCCCTTCGGTGATTCGCGGCAGCATGGTGGCTGACCTGATCGCGTATCTGGGCAGTATCGACTTCGTTATGGCCGACGTGGACCGCTGATGATGAACACACTTATTCAGACTGACCGTTTTGCCTTGAGCGACGCCGAGCGCTCGGCCATCGAGCATGAAATGCATCACTACGAAGACCCGCGCGCGGCGTCGATCGAAGCGTTGAAAATTGTGCAGAAAGCCCGTGGTTGGGTGCCGGACGGCGCGGCGGATGCTATCGGCGAGATCCTCGGCATCCCGGCCAGCGACGTCGAAGGTGTGGCCACCTTCTATAGTCAGATTTTCCGTCAGCCGGTGGGCCGCCACATTATCCGCGTATGCGACAGCATGACCTGCTACGTCGGTGGCCATGAGTCGGTCGTCGCTGAAATGCACAAGCAGCTCGGTATCGGCCTCGGCGAGACCACCAGTGACAGCCGCTTTACCCTGCTGCCGGTGTGCTGCCTGGGCAACTGCGACAAGGCCCCGGCGCTGATGATCGACGATGACACCTTTGGCAATCTGCAGGCCGACGGCGTCGCCAAACTGCTGGAGGCTTACGCATGACTACGCTGACGTCCATGGGGCCGGCTAACACCATCGCCCGCAGTGAAGAAACTCACCCGCTGACCTGGCGCCTGCGTGACGACGGCCAGCCGGTGTGGCTGGAGGAGTACCAGCAGAAGAACGGCTACGCCGCTGCGCGCAAAGCGCTGAGCGAAATGGCTCAGGCCGATATCGTGCAGACGGTGAAAGACGCCGGCCTCAAAGGCCGTGGTGGTGCCGGCTTCCCCACCGGGGTGAAGTGGGGCCTGATGCCCGCCGATGAATCGATGAACATCCGCTACCTGCTGTGCAACGCGGATGAAATGGAGCCCAACACCTGGAAAGACCGCATGCTCATGGAGCAGCTGCCGCACCTGTTGGTGGAAGGCATGCTGATTTCCGCGCGCGCACTCAAGGCCTATCGCGGCTATATCTTTCTGCGCGGCGAGTACGTCGATGCGGCGGCGAATCTTAATCGCGCTATCGAGGAAGCCAAGGCCGCCGGCCTGCTGGGCAAGAACATCCTCGGCAGCGGTTTCGATTTCGAGCTATTCGTCCACACCGGTGCCGGGCGTTATATCTGCGGTGAAGAAACCGCGCTGATTAACTCACTCGAAGGCCGCCGCGCCAACCCGCGCGCCAAGCCGCCGTTTCCCGCCGCCGTCGGCGTGTGGGGTAAGCCGACCTGTGTGAATAACGTGGAAACCCTGTGCAACGTGCCGGCCATCGTCGGTAATGGCGTGGACTGGTACAAAAGCCTGGCTCGCCCCGAGAGTGAAGACCACGGCACCAAGCTGATGGGCTTCTCCGGCAAGGTGAAGAACCCTGGTCTGTGGGAACTGCCCTTTGGTGTGAGCGCCCGTGAGCTGTTCGAAGACTATGCCGGCGGCATGCGCGACGGCTACACGCTGAAATGCTGGCAGCCTGGTGGCGCTGGTACCGGCTTCCTTCTGCCCGAGCACCTCGATGCGTTGATGTACGCCGGCGGTATCGGCAAGGTCGGCACGCGCATGGGCACCGGCTTGGCATTGGCGGTGGACGACAGTGTCAGCATGGTTTCGCTGCTGCGCAATATGGAAGAGTTCTTTGCCCGCGAATCCTGCGGCTGGTGCACGCCGTGCCGTGATGGCCTGCCGTGGAGCGTGAAAATTCTCCGTGCGCTGGAGCGTAAGCAAGGCACTGCCGAAGACATCCAAACCCTGCTGGGGCTGGTCAACTTCCTCGGCCCTGGCAAAACCTTCTGCGCCCATGCACCGGGTGCCGTCGAGCCATTGGGCAGTGCGATCAAGTATTTCCGTTCGGAGTTCGAGGCTGGCGTATCCAGTTCTACGGCTCCGGCGACGACGGGGCAATTCGTTCCCGCTTAAAAAATTGGCGCTCTGGCGGCCACTGACCTGGCCCCGCAGCACACCGTGATTCCATTAGCCAAGCCCGCTTCGGCGGGTAAAGAAGAAACCTGAACCATGGCCACTATCCACGTAGACGGCAAAGATTTCGAAGTCGATGGGGCGGACAACCTGCTGCAGGCCTGCCTGTCCCTCGGGCTCGATATCCCTTACTTCTGCTGGCACCCGGCGCTCGGTAGCGTCGGCGCCTGCCGCCAGTGTGCGGTCAAGCAGTACAGCGATGAAAACGATACGCGCGGGCGTATCGTCATGTCGTGCATGACGCCCGCCACCGATAACACTTGGATTTCCATCGACGATGAAGAGTCCAAAGCCTTTCGCGCCAGCGTCGTCGAGTGGCTGATGACCAACCACCCGCACGACTGCCCGGTGTGCGAGGAGGGCGGTCATTGCCACCTGCAAGACATGACCGTGATGACTGGCCACAACCAGCGCCGTTATCGCTTCACCAAACGCACCCACCAGAACCAGCAGCTCGGCCCATTCATCTCCCACGAAATGAACCGTTGCATCGCCTGCTACCGCTGTGTGCGCTATTACAAAGACTACGCTGGCGGCACCGACTTGGGCGTCTACGGCGCGCACGACAACGTGTACTTCGGCCGTGTTGAAGACGGCGTGTTGGAGAGCGAATTCTCCGGCAACCTGGTCGAGGTTTGCCCGACCGGCGTGTTCACCGACAAAACCCACTCCGAGCGCTACAACCGTAAGTGGGATATGCAGTTTGCCCCGAGCATCTGCCACGGCTGCGCCAGCGGCTGCAATATCAGCCCCGGCGAGCGCTACGGCGAACTGCGCCGCATCGAAAACCGTTTCAACGGTGATGTGAACCAGTACTTCCTCTGCGACCGTGGGCGTTTCGGCTATGGCTACGTCAACCGCACGGATCGTCCGCGCCAGCCGCTGCTGATGAATAAAGACGGTGGCGAAAAGCTCGGCATCGACGCCGCGTTGGACAAGGCTGCCGAGCTGCTCAAAGGCAAACGCGTCATCGGCATCGGCTCGCCGCGCGCCAGCCTGGAAAGCAACTTCGCCCTGCGCGAGCTGGTCGGCGAGGCCAACTACTACTCCGGTATCGCCGCTGGCGAGCTGGAAAATATCCGCCTGATCCGCGACATCCTGCAGAACGGCCCGCTGCCGGTGCCGACCCTGCGTGAAGTTGAGCTGCACGACGCGGTGTTTATCCTTGGTGAAGACCTGACCCAGACTGCCGCGCGCATGGCTTTGGCCCTGCGTCAGACGGTCAAGGGCAAGGCCACTGAAATCGCTGCGTCGATGAAGATTCAGGACTGGCACATGGCTGCCGTGCAGAACGTCGCGCAAGACGCGCTGCATCCCCTGTTTATTGCCAGCGTGACGACGACTCGCCTGGATGATATTGCCGAAGCTTGCGTGCATGCCGCACCGGCCGACCTGGCGCGTATCGGTTTCGCTGTGGCGCATGCCATCGACCCGAGCGCACCAGCGGTTAACGGACTGGACGCTGATGTTGGCGAACTGGTGCAGTTGATTGCCGAAGCGTTGCTAGAAGCCAAGCGACCGCTGATCGTCTCCGGTGCCTCCCTGGGCGAGAAGAGCCTGATCGAAGCAGCAGCCAATATCGCCAGTGCGCTTAAAAATCGTGAGAAAAACGCCTCCATCAGCCTGGTGGTGCCGGAAGCCAACAGCATGGGCCTGGCCCTGCTTTTGGGTGAAGAGTGTGGGGGGAGGTCTGTCGATGCGGCGCTGCAGGCGCTGACGTCCGGCCAGGCCGATGCCGTGATCGTGCTGGAAAACGACCTGTACCGCCGCGCCGATGCAGCTCAGGTTGATGCTGCATTGGCAGCCGCCAAGCTGGTGATCGTCGCTGACCATCAGCACACCGCCATCAGTGACAAAGCCCACCTGCTGTTGCCGGTGGCCAGCTTCGCCGAAGGCGATGGCACCCTGGTCAGCTTTGAAGGTCGCGCCCAACGTTTCTTCCAGGTGTTCGAGCCGAGTTACTACGACGCCGGCATTTTGATACGCGAAGGCTGGCGCTGGCTGCATGCCCTGCACAGCACCCTGCAAGGCAAGCCGCTCGACTGGACCCAGCTGGATGCGGTGACCGCCGCCGTTGCTGCCAGCAACAACCTGCTGGCACGCATCGGCGAAGCGGCGCCCAAGGCCACCTTCCGCATCAAGGGCCTCAAGCTGGCTCGCGAGCCTCACCGTTACAGCGGTCGCACCGCCATGCGCGCCAATATCAGCGTGCACGAGCCGCGTCAGCCGCAGGACCAGGATTCGGCCTTTGCCTTCTCTATGGAAGGCTATTCCGGCAGCCAGGAAGACCGTCAGCAGATCCCCTTCGCTTGGTCGCCGGGCTGGAACTCGCCGCAGGCCTGGAACAAGTTTCAGGACGAAGTCGGCGGCCACCTGCGCGCCGGTGACCCCGGTGTGCGTCTGCTGGAAGCCAAAGGCGTGGCAATGCCTTGGTTCAGCGTACCGGCCGCCTTTAACCCGGCGCCGGGTACCTTGCAGGCCGTGGCCTTGCATCACCTGTTCGGCAGTGAGGAAACCTCGGCCGGCGCCGCGCCGCTGCAAGAGCGTATTCCCGCACCTTACGCGCTGCTGGCCAAGGCCGAAGCGGATCGTCTGGGCGTGAATGACGGCGCGCTGCTTAGCCTGACGATCGCCGGGCAGACCTTGAACTTGCCGCTACAGGTCACTGAAGAGCTGGCCATTGGTGTGGTCGGCCTGCCAGTCGGCTTGGCGGGGATGCCGGCATTGTTCGCAGGTCGTGTGGTCACCCGCATTGAGGAGGCCGCGCAATGAGTTGGCTAACGCCTGAGGTGATCGACGTACTGATCGCCGTACTCAAGGCCATCGTGATTCTGCTGGTGGTGGTGATCTGCGGCGCGCTGCTGAGCTTTGTCGAACGGCGCCTGCTGGGCTGGTGGCAGGACCGCTACGGCCCGAATCGGGTCGGCCCGTTCGGCATGTTCCAGATCGCCGCGGACATGATCAAGATGTTCTTCAAGGAAGACTGGACGCCGCCGTTTGCCGACAAGTTCATCTTTATCCTGGCGCCGATGATTGCCTTCTCCGCCATGTTGATGGCGTTCGCAATCATTCCCATCACCCCGACTTGGGGCGTGGCGGATTTGAACATCGGCATTCTGTTCTTCTTCGCCATGGCTGGGCTGTCGGTGTACGCGGTGCTGTTTGCCGGTTGGGCCAGTAACAACAAGTTTGCCCTGCTCGGTGCACTGCGCGCCTCGGCGCAAACAGTGTCGTACGAGGTGTTCCTGGCGCTGGCGCTAATGGGCGTGGTGGCTCAGGTTGGCTCCTTCAACATGCGCGATATCGTTGATTACCAGGCCGAGAACCTGTGGTTCATCATCCCGCAGTTTTTCGGCTTCTGTACCTTCTTTATCGCCGCTGTGGCCGTGACCCACCGTCACCCGTTCGACCAACCCGAAGCCGAGCAGGAGCTGGCGGACGGATACCACATCGAATATGCCGGGATGAAATGGGGCATGTTCTTCGTCGGTGAATACGTCGCCATCGTTACCGTGTCGGCGTTGCTGGTTACGCTGTTTTTCGGTGGCTGGCACGGCCCGTTCGATCTGCTGCCGCAGATTCCGTTCTTCTGGTTCGCCCTGAAAACCTGCTTCTTCATCATGATCTTCATCCTGCTGCGCGCCTCGATTCCGCGGCCACGGTATGACCAGGTCATGGCCTTCAGCTGGAAGTTCTGCCTACCGCTGACCCTGATCAACCTGCTGGTGACCGGCGCAGTTGTGCTGGCTACGGCCCAGTAAGGAGAGTTACAGAATGTTCAAATACATATGGGATGTGCTGGTCGGTACCGGCACCCAACTGCGCAGCATGGCCATGGTGTTCAGCCACGGCTTTCGCAAGCGCGACACCCTGCAATACCCGGAAGAGGCGGTGTACCTGCCGCCGCGCTACCGTGGCCGTATTGTGTTGACTCGCGACCCCGACGGCGAAGAGCGCTGCGTGGCGTGCAACCTATGTGCGGTGGCCTGCCCGGTGGGCTGTATTTCGCTGCAGAAGGCTGAGACTGAAGACGGCCGTTGGTACCCGGATTTTTTCCGCATCAATTTCTCGCGCTGCATTTTTTGCGGTTTGTGTGAAGAAGCCTGCCCGACTACGGCGATTCAGCTCACCCCGGATTTTGAAATGGGCGAGTTCAAGCGTCAGGACCTGGTGTACGAGAAGGAAGACCTGCTGATCAGCGGGCCGGGCAAGAACCCGGACTACAACTTCTACCGCGTCGCCGGTATGGCCATTGCCGGCAAGCCGAAAGGCGCCGCGCAAAACGAAGCCGAACCGATCAACGTCAAAGGCCTGCTTCCTTAAAGGGGGGGATATGGAATTCGCTTTCTACCTCGCCGCCGGCGTTGCCGTGGCGGCCACATTCAGGGTGATCACCGCGAGCAATCCGGTACACGCCCTGTTGTATCTGATTCTCTCGTTGTTGGCCGTGGCCATGACCTTCTTCGCCCTCGGTGCGCCGTTTGCCGGGGCGCTGGAGATCATTGTCTACGCCGGCGCGATCATGGTGCTGTTCGTCTTTGTGGTGATGATGCTCAACCTCGGCCCTCCAGCGGTCGAGCAAGAACGTCAGTGGCTGACGCCTGGCATCTGGACTGGTCCGGCAATTCTCTCGGCGCTGCTGCTGGGGCAATTGCTCTATGTGCTGTTCCAGTCGCCCAGTGGTGCGGCCCTCGGTTTGCAGACCATTGATGCCAAGGCCGTCGGCATTGCCCTGTACGGGCCTTACCTGCTGGCGGTGGAGCTGGCTTCGATGTTGTTGCTTGCCGCGTTGGTCGCGGCCTATCACCTCGGCCGTCACGATGCCAAGGAGCCAACCGCATGAATGCGATTCCCATGGAACACGGCCTGGCCTTGGCCGGCGTGCTATTCAGCCTCGGCCTGATTGGCCTGATGGTGCGGCGCAACATCCTGTTTGTGCTGATGAGCCTGGAAGTGATGATGAATGCCACCGCCCTGGCCTTTGTGGTGGCCGGCAGCCGTTGGGCGCAGCCTGATGGCCAGGTGATGTTTATTCTGGTGATCACCCTGGCAGCCGCCGAGGCCAGTATTGGCTTGGCGATCCTGTTGCAGCTGTATCGCCGCTTCAACACCCTCGATGTCGACGCTGCCAGCGAGATGCGCGGATGAACCTTCTATTTCTGACTTGTGTGTTCCCCCTGCTGGGCTGGTTTCTCCTGGCTTTCTCGCGTGGGCGTTTCTCCGAAAACCTCTCGGCGCTGATTGGCGTTGGTTCGGTGGGCCTATCCGCCCTGGCTGCGGCCTGGGTGATCGTGCAGTTCAATCTAAACCCGCCACCCAACGGCGTGTTTACCCAGGTGCTGTGGCAGTGGATGAGCGTGGCGGGCTTTGCACCGAGCTTCACCTTGTATCTGGATGGCCTGTCCGTGACCATGCTCGGCGTGGTGACTGGCGTGGGCTTCCTGATTCACCTGTTTGCCAGTTGGTATATGCGTGGGGAGGAGGGCTATTCGCGCTTCTTTGCCTATACCAACCTGTTTATCTTCAGCATGTTGCTGCTGGTGCTGGGCGACAACCTGCTGATGCTCTACTTCGGCTGGGAAGGCGTGGGGCTGTGCTCCTACCTGCTGATCGGCTTCTACTTCAAGCACACCGCCAACGGCAACGCGGCGCTCAAGGCCTTTATCGTCACCCGCATCGGCGACGTGTTTATGGCCATCGGCCTGTTTATCCTGTTCCTGCACCTAGGCACCCTGAATATTCAGGAGCTGATGCTGCTGGCCCCGCAGAAGTATGTGGAAGGGGACAGCTGGCTGTGGATCGCCACCCTGATGCTGCTCGGCGGTGCGGTCGGTAAGTCTGCTCAGCTGCCGCTACAGACCTGGCTGGCTGACGCGATGGCTGGCCCGACGCCTGTGTCGGCATTGATCCACGCGGCGACCATGGTTACCGCCGGCGTCTACCTGATTGCGCGGACCCACGGCCTGTTCCTGCTGACCCCGGATATTCTCGAACTGGTCGGTATCGTTGGCGGCGTGACCCTGGTGCTGGCCGGCTTCGCTGCCCTGGTACAGACCGACATCAAGCGCATCCTCGCCTACTCGACCATGAGCCAGATCGGCTACATGTTCCTCGCCCTCGGCGTGCAGGCCTGGGACGCGGCGATCTTCCACCTGATGACCCACGCCTTCTTCAAGGCCCTGCTGTTCCTCGCCTCCGGTGCGGTGATCAACGCCTGCCACCACGAGCAGAACATCTTCAAGATGGGCGGCCTGTGGAAGAAACTGCCGCTGGCCTACGCCAGCTTCATCGTCGGTGGCGCCGCCCTGGCCGCCCTGCCGCTGATCACCGCCGGTTTCTACTCGAAGGACGAGATCCTCTGGGAAGCCTTCGCCAGTGGTCACCAGTGGCTGCTCTATGCCGGCCTGGCAGGTGCCTTCCTGACCTCGATCTACACCTTCCGCCTGATCTTCATTGCCTTCCACGGCGAGCAGCAGACCGAGGCCCATGCCGGCCATGGCGTGGCTCACTGGTTGCCACTGAGCGTGCTGATCGTGCTGTCGACCTTTATCGGCGCGCTGATCAGCCCGCCGCTGGCCGGTGTGCTGCCGCAGAGCCTCGGCCATGCCGGTGGCGAGGCCAAGCACAGCCTGGAAATCGCTTCCGGGGCTATCGCGATCATCGGCATCGTCCTGGCCGCGTTGCTGTTTCTCGGCAAGCGCAGTTTCGCCACCGCGGTGGCGCAGAGTTCGCCCGGGCGCTTCCTGTCGGCCTGGTGGTTCGCGGCCTGGGGCTTCGACTGGTTCTACGACAAGCTGTTCGTCCAGCCGTACCTGCTGCTTTGCCGGTTGCTCGGGCGTGACCCGATTGACCGCAGCATTGGCCTGATTCCGCGTCTGGCGCGAGGCGGCAACGCCTTGCTGGCCAGCAGCGAGACCGGCCAGGTGCGCTGGTACGCCACATCGATAGCCGGGGGCGCCGTGCTGGTGCTCGCCGTCCTCCTGTTTCTGAATTAAGGAAAATAGCCCGTCATGATTCTGCCCTGGCTAATCCTGATCCCCTTTATCGGCGGCCTGCTGTGCTGGCAGTGCGAGCGTTTCGGCAGCACCTTGCCGCGCTGGATCGCCCTGCTGACCATGGGCCTGCTGTTCGGCCTGGGCCTGTGGTTGTGGGCCACTGGCGACTTCAGCCTGGCCCCTGCGCCGGGTGCTGCGCCGCAGTGGGCGGCCGAATTCCAGGTGCCGTGGATCGAGCGTTTTGGCATCAGCATCCACCTGGCGCTGGATGGCCTGTCGGTGCTGATGATCAGCCTCACCGGTCTGCTTGGTGTGCTCTCGGTGCTCTGCTCGTGGAACGAGATCCAGAACCGCGTCGGCTTCTTCCACCTCAACCTGATGTGGATTCTCGGCGGCGTAGTTGGCGTGTTCCTCGCCGTCGACCTGTTCCTGTTCTTTTTCTTCTGGGAAATGATGCTGGTGCCGATGTATTTCCTCATCGCGCTCTGGGGTCATAGCGGTAGTGATGGCAAGACGCGCATCACCGCCGCCACCAAGTTCTTTATCTTCACCCAGGCCAGTGGCCTGATCATGTTGCTGGCGATCCTCGGCCTGGTCTTTGTGCACTTCGACCAGACCGGCGTGCTGACCTTCAACTACGCCGATTTGCTGACCACCAAGATGGCGGCCGGCACTGAGTACATTCTGATGCTCGGCTTCTTTATCGCCTTCGCGGTGAAGTTCCCGGTGGTGCCGTTTCACTCCTGGCTGCCGGACGCCCACGCCCAGGCGCCGACGGCCGGCTCGGTGGATTTGGCCGGTATCCTGCTGAAAACCGCTGCCTACGGTCTGATGCGTTTTGCTCTGCCGCTGTTCCCCAATGCCTCGGCCGAGTTTGCGCCGATCGCCCAGTGGCTTGGCGTGTTCGCCATCATCTATGGCGCGCTGCTGTCGTTCGCGCAGACCGATATCAAACGCCTGGTGGCCTACTCCAGCGTGTCGCACATGGGCTTTGTGTTGATTGCCATTTACTCCGGCAGTGAAATTGCTCTGCAGGGTGCGGTGGTACAGATGATGGCTCACGGTCTTTCGGCGGCGGCACTGTTCATTCTTTGTGGTCAGCTGTATGAGCGCCTGCACACACGTGACATGCGCGAGATGGGCGGTATCTGGGCGCGTATGCCCTGGCTGCCGGCGTTGAGCCTGTTCTTTGCCGCAGCAGCGTTGGGCTTGCCGGGTACCGGCAACTTTGTCGGTGAGTTCCTGATCCTGATTGGCAGTTTCCAGAGTGCGCCGTGGGTCACTGTGCTGGCCGCCACGGGCCTGGTGTTCGGCTCGGTCTATTCGCTGATCATGATTCACCGCGCCTACTTCGGCCCGGCCAAGGCGGAAACCGCGTTGCCTGGCCTGCAGCTGCGCGAGCTGAGCATGGTGCTTGGCCTTGCTGTACTACTGATCCTGCTTGGGGTTTACCCGCAGCCGGTGCTCGACACCTCTGCCGCCAGCATGCAAGGCGTGCAGCAGTGGCTGGGTAACGCCCTCAATCAACCTGTTCTGGCCCGGTAAGCGGCTTAATGGAAAGTCATGCTATGCAACTGACGACTCAACATTTCATCGCGCTGCTGCCGTTGCTGATCACCAGTGCCACGGTGGTGCTGGTGATGCTGGCCATCGCCTGGAAGCGCAATCACACCCTGACCTTCGGCCTCTCGGTGCTGGGGCTAAACCTGGCCTTGCTGTCGCTGCTGCCGGCTCTGGAGGTAACGCCTATTGAGGTCACGCCGCTGTTGCTGGTGGATAAATTCGCCTGCTACTACATGGCCCTGGTGCTGGCGGCGACGCTGGCCTGCGTGACGCTGACTCATGCCTACCTGGGCGGTGAGTCAGGCAAGGGTTACCCGGGCAACCGTGAAGAGCTTTACCTGCTGATGCTGCTGTCCGCTGCCGGCGGGCTGGTATTGGTTAGCGCGCAGCACCTGGCTGGTCTGTTTATTGGTTTGGAACTGCTGTCGGTGCCGACCTACGGCATGATTGCCTACGCCTTCTTCAACAAGCGCTCGCTTGAAGCCGGTATCAAATACATGGTGCTGTCGGCCGCAGGCAGCGCGTTTCTACTGTTCGGCATGGCGCTGGTGTATGCCGAGTCGGGCAACCTGACCTTCGCCGGCATCGGCGCCAAGCTGGCGGCTGATGGTTTGCCGAGCATGTTGGCGCAGTTAGGCGTGGGCATGATGCTGATCGGCCTGGCGTTCAAGCTGTCGCTGGTGCCGTTCCACCTGTGGACGCCGGATGTCTACGAAGGCGCGCCTGCGCCGGTGGCGGCTTTTCTCGCCACAGCCAGTAAGGTTGCGGTGTTCGCCGTGTTGTTGCGTTTGTATCAAATGTCGCCGGCTATGGCTGGCGGCTGGCTGAGCGATCTACTGACACTGATTGCCATAGCCTCGATCATCTTCGGCAACCTGTTGGCACTGTTGCAGAACAACCTCAAGCGCCTGCTCGGTTATTCCTCAATCGCCCATTTCGGCTACCTGTTGGTTGCGTTGATTGCCAGTAAAGGCTTGGCCGTAGAAGCGGTTGGCGTGTACCTGGCGACCTATGTGCTGACCAGCCTCGGCGCGTTCGGTGTGATCACCCTGATGTCGACGCCTTATAACGGCCGGGATTGTGATGCGCTGTACGAGTACCGTGGGCTATTCTGGCGCCGCCCGTATCTGACCGCAGTGCTGACCGTGATGATGCTGTCGCTGGCGGGTATTCCGCTGACCGCCGGGTTTATCGGCAAGTTCTATGTGGTCGCTGCCGGCGTGCAATCGCAGCAATGGTGGCTGCTCGCCGCCCTGGTAATCGGCAGCGCCATTGGCGTGTTCTATTACCTGCGGGTGATGGTCACCCTGTTTATGGTTGAGCCGAACCTGCGTCGTCACGATGCGCCGTTTGACTGGGCGCAGCGTGCCGGGGGCATCATGCTGCTGGTAGTGGCCGTGTTGGCCTTCGTCCTTGGCGTGTATCCGCAACCGCTGCTGGAGCTGGTGCAGCAGGCTGGCTTAGTTGCCGTGTTGCCATGATCAAGCTCAATAAGGAATGCGCATGACACTGGGTAAAACCCTGCTAATCGCCGGCTGCGGTGATGTCGGTGGCCGTCTGGGGCAGCAGCTGACTGCTGCCGGTTGGACGGTGTATGGCCTGCGCCGCAGTGTCGCCTTGCTCCCTGAGGGTATTCGCCCGGTTGCCGGTGACCTGCAGGCGGATGCCTGCCCGTCGGCCTGGCCGAGTGAGCCGTTGGATTATCTGGTGTATTGCGCAGCTGCCACCGAGCGCGACGAAGCAGGCTACCGCGCCGCCTATGTGGAGGGTTTGCGCCGTGTGCTGGGCTGGCTGGCGCAGCATGGGCAACAACCCAAGCGTGTGTTGTTTGTCTCCAGCACGGGTGTATACGGCCAATTGCAGGGCGAGTGGGTGGATGAAGCATCCCCTGCCGAAGCCGACAGCTATTCAGGGCGCATCATGCGTGAGGCGGAGCAGGTGGCCTTGCACAGTGGCCTGGAAGCCAGCGTGGTGCGTCTGACCGGGCTTTATGGGCCGGGGCGCGAATGGTTGCTGGGTCAAGTTCGTCAGGGCTATCGGGTCGCCAGCGAGCCGCCGCTGTACGGTAATCGCATTCATGTTGATGATGCTGCCGGGCTCTTGGCTTTTCTGCTGCAGGCTGATGCCCGCGGCGTGGCGTTGCAGGACTGCTATATCGGCGTCGATGATGAACCTGCGCCGCTACACGAGGTAGTGGCCTGGTTACGTCAGCAGCTGGCGATCGAGCACTGGTCTGAGACAGCCACTGTGCGCCGCGCCGGCAGCAAGCGTTGCAGCAACGCCCGCGCCAAATCCCTGGGCTGGCAGCCGCAGTACCCGAGTTATCGTGAGGGTTACCGGGCGATTCTGGCGCAGCTGTAAAGATGAACGGCAATCGGTTGCTCGCCAAAGCGTGGCTACCCGGTGTCGAGCTGTTTCATGCCGATTTTTCCGGGCAAGCCTTCGGTCGCCATAGCCACGACGCCTTTGCTATTGGTGCCATCTTGCAAGGTGTAGGCGGTTATCAGTGCCGTGGTCAGCGCCATGCTCTGCCGGCCGGTACGCTGTCGCTGATGAATCCGGAGGAGCCGCATACTGGTCATGCTGACTCTGCGCGGCTGGTCTATCGCATGCTCTATGTCGAGGAATCGCGCCTGCCGGCGTTGCTCGGTCGAAAACATCTGCCCGATGGCTTCCGCACGCTTAATCCGAGCGACGATGGTCAGGTAGCCGCAGGCCTGGCGCGTCTGGCGACTGAGTTCGAGCGTGGCGATGCGTTGACCCTGGAAAGTGAATTACTCGCCGTGCTGGAGCGGGTATTTGTGCGCCATGGCGGGCTTCGCGCTGCCTGTCCGGCAGCCCGTGATGGCGGCGTGACAGCCGTCCTGCGTGAATATCTGGAGGCGCACTACACGCAAGCGGTTAGCCTGGAACAGCTGGCTGCTTTGGTTCAGCGTCATCCGCGTCACCTGATTGAAGCCTTTCGCCGGGCCTATGGCGTGCCGCCACATACCTATCTACTGCAGCGTCGCGTGCGCGAAGCGAAACGCTTGTTGCTCGGCGAACAGGCTCCGCTGGAGGTGGCGCTGAGCCTGGGTTTCTATGACCAAGCGCACTTCTCCGGCACGTTCAAACGTTTCACCGGCGTCACCCCAGGCCAGTTTCGCCGTGGCGCGGTGACCTGAGTTTTCTCCAAGACCTTACCAGGCTGCAGCAGGGAAACTGACCTCCACGTTGGATGGAGGTCGATTGCCGATGCTTGGGTTATTTTTGCTGGTCGCCAGCACTCACTTTGCGGCCCTGCTGTCGCCAGGGCCGGATTTCTTTCTGTTGATCCGCACGGCGCTGACCCAGGGCCGGCGGCAGGCTGACGGCTGTGCCGGAGGCATTGCCCTGGCCAATCTGCTGAGCATGCTCCTGGTGTTACTGGCGCTGGGATTACTACCGGGCGACGGAGGTGTGTTGTGGCCACTGCTACAGCTAATAGGTGGCGCCTACTTTGCCTGGATTGGGTTGCAGGCATTGTTGTCGCAGCGTGATCTTAATCTGCCTGTGGGCGAGCAAAGCCTGACGGGGAGGTGGTGGCACGGGCTGCGCTATGGGTTGCTGGCCAGTAGCTGCAACCCCAAGTTGCCGCTGTTCTATGCCGGGTTGTTTGGCGTCCTGCGTGAGGCGGCCGTGCCGACGTGGGGGCTGGCGCTGGCAATGCTGTGGATGACCATGGTGGTTTGGGTGTGGGACTTGGCGTTGGTGCGCCTGTTGGGCCATCGGCGCTGGCGTGCCTGGTTGCAACAGCAAATCCGCTGGTTGGATCGGGGCTGCGGCGCGTTACTGCTGGCCTTGGGAGGCTGGTTGCTGATAAGTGCGCTGAAGGCCCTAGAGTGATGCGGGCCCTTTGACGCGTCAGCTTAGCGACGCTTGAGTAGCCAGCGTTGCTGACCCTTATAGAAGTCGGGCATTTCATCAATCTGCGCACGATTCAGGGCTGCAAAGACGCGCAGCTGGTTACCTTCACGCTCGAAAATCCAGCTTTGTCCCTGTTCGCCCAATTGCAGCCAAAGGCTATCGAACTCGCCGCTCATGGCGGCACAGTCGCCGGCCAGGCACAGGGCATAGCGTTCTGCGCCTGGTAGGCCTTGCACGCTGCCATCAGCGTTGAATAGCACCAGACCGCCTTCGCCCAAGCCTTCTTCGATCAACCAGGTGCCGCCTAGGTAGGCGCTGTACAAGGCGTGTTCGAAGCTGCTGCCGAGTGGCGCAAGCGGTGCGGGTGCTGCAGGTGCGCGGACAAAGCGTTGTTCCGGCCAGGTAGCGCTTTGTGCCTGCACCAGTTCGCTGCCGCTAAGGTTAAGAAACTCCTGAACATCACCGTAGTAATCTACGCGTAAGCGGCCGTCGGCCTGACGTTCAAACGTGCCCTCATCGCGCTCATAACCGTTGCTGAAACTGGCTAAACGGTGCTGGCTGTCAATCTGCCATTCCAGATTGGGCCCATAGGCGAGCAGGGCTTCGCGAAGGTTGCCACCTGCAGTGGCGGCATCAATGGCCGCTTGGTTGATCCACGTACCGCTAGGGTCGGACGGAGGGCTGGCGCAGCCACTGAGTAAGGCGCAGAACAACAGAGCAGCAGATAGGCTACGCATAGCGCGTCCTCGCAAGGAGAGGGCGGGGCAGCGGCCCCGCCAAGGGACTTATTCAATAACCAGAATAGCGTCCATTTCTACCTGCGAGCCGCGTGGCAGGGCGGCAACGCCGATGGCGGCGCGGGCTGGGTAAGGCTGCTCGAAGTAACGGCCCATGACTTCATTCACTTTGGCGAAGTGCGAAAGGTCAGTGAGGAAGATGTTCAGCTTGACGATGTCTTTGAACGAGCCGCCGGCGGCTTCGGCAACGGCTTTGAGGTTTTCGAATACTTGCACGGTCTGGGCTTCAAAGCCTTCCACCAGCTCCATGGTTTTTGGGTCCAGTGGAATTTGCCCGGACATGTAAACCGTGTTGCCCGCTTTGATGGCCTGGGAGTAAGTGCCGATAGCGGTCGGTGCTTTGTCGCTGGTGATAACGCTCTTGCTCATGGGAACTCCTAAAGACGGTTGAGGGAAATCATGGGCGGCGCATGGCTCGCGCGGCCTGTTAGGCCGCCTAGGGTGGAGGAAAGCCACGGGCACTGTCAAAGTTCAACTAACAGGTGTTGGGTGTGATCAGTTTTGCTCGCGTATCAACCGCGGGCGCGAGTGATGCGGATGACACCAGTCAGGCCGCGCAGCTTCCTGATCACGCGGGCCAGGTGTACGCGGTCATGTACGCTGACCACCAGCTGAACCACGCTGATGCGGCCATCGCGTTCGTCCATGCTGATTTTCTCGATATTGCCGTCGGCGGCATTGACGCTGCCGGCCAGTAACGCAATGAGACCGCGCTGGTGCTCCAGTTCAACGCGCAATTCGACATTGAACTCGCCGGTCACATCCTTGGCCCAGGACAGTTGGATGCATTTTTCCGGGTTGTGGCGGATTTCGCCGATGTTCTTGCAGCTGTCCAGGTGCACCACCATGCCTTTACCGGCAGACAGGTGACCAACAATCGGGTCGCCCGGAATTGGTGTGCAGCACTTGGCGTAACTCAACACCAAGCCTTCGGTGCCGCGGATCGCCAGCGGACCTTCACTGCTCGGCAAGGCTTCGCCGTTGTCACTGAGCAGGCGGCGAGCCACCACATAGGCCATGCGATTGCCCAGGCCAATGTCTTCGAGCAGGTCTTCGAGCACGTCCTGCTGGTATTCGGCGACGACGGTTTGAATCCGCTCAGCCGGAATTTTGTCGAGATGGCTGTCGAAGCTGACGAGTACCTTGTTCAACAAGCGCTCGCCAAGGCTGATGGATTCCGAGCGGCGCTGCAGTTTGAGCGCATGGCGGATGTGCGTCCGGGCCTTACCGGTAACCACGAAGTTCAACCAGGCCGGGTTGGGGCGGGCACCTGGCGCGCTGACGATTTCCACGGTTGAGCCGCTTTCCAGGGCTTGCGACAGCGGGGCTAGGCGGCGGTTGATACGACAAGCAATGCAGGTATTGCCGACGTCAGTGTGCACCGCGTAGGCAAAATCGACCGCGGTGGAGCCTTTCGGCAGCTCCATGATGCGGCCCTTGGGCGTGAACACGTAGACCTCGTCGGGGAACAGGTCGATTTTCACGCTTTCGATAAATTCCAGCGAGTTACCGGCGCGCTGCTGCATCTCTAGCACACCCTTGACCCATTGCCGTGCGCGGGCGTGGCTGCCCTTGGGTTGGTCTTCCTCGTTGGATTTGTACAACCAGTGCGCGGCAATCCCGTTGTTGGCCAGCTCTTCCATTTCACGGGTACGGATCTGGATTTCGATCGGTACCCCGTGCATGCCGAATAGCGTGGTGTGCAACGACTGGTAGCCGTTGGCCTTGGGAATTGCGATGTAATCCTTGAAGCGTCCCGGCAGTGGTTTGTACAGGTTATGCACGGCGCCAAGCACGCGATAGCAGGTGTCGACCTTGTCGACAACGATGCGGAAGGCGTAGACGTCCATGATTTCGTTGAACGCCCGGCGTTTGCCGCGCATCTTCTGGTAGATGCCGTAGAGGTGCTTCTCGCGGCCCGAGACCTCGCCTTCCATGCCTTCGCGAGCAAGGCAGTGGGTGATCGACTCTTCGATCTTGTTGACGATTTCCTTGCGGTTGCCCCGAGCGCGCTTAACCGCTGCGCGGATGCGCTCTGAGCGCATCGGGTGCATGGCCTTGAAACCCAGATCCTCGAACTCGATGCGCATGCTGTGCATGCCCAGACGATTGGCGATCGGTGCGTAGATTTCCAGGGTTTCCTTGGCGATGCGCCGGCGTTTCTCGCCGGACAACACTTCCAGGGTGCGCATGTTGTGCAGGCGGTCGGCCAGTTTGACCAGAATTACGCGGATATCGCGGGCCATGGCCATGGCCATTTTCTGGAAGTTTTCGGCCTGGGCTTCGGCCTTGGTCTCGAAGTTCATCTGGGTCAGTTTACTGACCCCATCGACCAGCTCGGCCACGGACTCACCAAACTGTGTGTCCAGTGCTTCCTTGGCAATGCCGGTATCTTCGATGACGTCATGCAGCATTGCGGCCATCAGGCTCTGATGGTCCATGTGCATATCAGCCAGGATGCATGCCACCGCGAGGGGATGGGTGACATAGGCTTCGCCGCTGCGGCGGCGTTGGCCGTCGTGGGCTTGTTCGGCGTAGAAATAGGCGCGACGGACCAGGTTGACCTGGTCGTCGTCGAGGTAGGTCGAAAGTCTCTCGGCGAGTACATCTATGCTCGGCATGGGAAACTCCCCTGCCGATTCAGATGAACTTGCGCCTGACGACGTCGACCCGGCATAGGCTTACAGAGGCTCGTTTGCCTCTTCCTCGAATGCAGCAAACAGTGGCTCTTCCTCGACGATATCGTCTTGGGCGATGACGTCATAGCTCATAAGGCCGGCAGCGATTTCACGCAGCGCGACGACGGTTGGCTTGTCATTTTCCCAAGCCAGCTTCGGCTCTTTGCCACCGGTAGCCAGTTGGCGCGAGCGCTTGGTGGCGAGCATGACCAGTTCAAAGCGGTTATCAACGTGATCCAGGCAATCTTCGACGGTAACGCGGGCCATGGTGTTCCTCGTAGCAAATGCGTAATAGAGCTGGGCCCAAATGGGCGGGCGGACTGAATAGTCTAAAAAATCACCAGCCTTAAGGGAAGCATTGATTTACCGGTGCACGGTAAGTCAGACCAGTAACTCGCTGAGCAACCCGCTGTGGCGTTGCTGTTGTGGGTTTTGCAGCAGCTGATTGGAGCGGAAAATAGCCTTTAGGTCGCTCAGGGCGTGGGCGAAGTCATCATTGATCAGCAGGTAGTCATATTCGACGTAGTGGCTCATCTCGCTGACGGCTTCACGCATGCGCTGTTCGATGATCTCGCCGCTGTCCTGGCCACGATTGGTCAGACGATGGCGCAGGGCTTCCTGGGTCGGCGGCAGAATAAAGATCGATTTTGACTCGGGCATCAGGCGGCGTACCTGTTGTGCGCCTTGCCAGTCGATTTCCAGGATCAGGTCGAAGCCCTCGCGCAGGGTCTGCTTAACCCATTCCTGTGAGGTGCCGTAGAGGTTGCCGAACACTTCCGCATGCTCGAGGAATTCAGTCTTGTCGAGCATGGCGTGGAACTGCTCACGGCTGACGAAGTGGTAATTCACCCCGTCCACTTCACCCGGACGCATGGCGCGGGTGGTGTGCGAGACGGATACGCGAATCTGCGCCTCGCTGTCGATCAGCGCCTTGACCAGGCTGGTTTTACCCGCGCCGGAGGGGGCGGAAATGATGTACAGGGTACCGGTGGTGATGGTCATGGATCAGTCCTGAAGCGCGTTGTTCGAAGAGTAGCAGTAGCGGTTTGGCTTATTCGATGTTCTGTACTTGTTCGCGCATCTGTTCAATCAGCACTTTCAAGTTAACGGCGGCCTGAGTGCTGCGCGTGTCGAAGGCCTTGGAACCGAGCGTGTTGGCTTCGCGGTTGAGCTCCTGCATGAGGAAGTCCAGGCGCCGGCCCGCTGCACCGCCACTCTTTAATACGCGGCGTACCTCACTGACATGGGTAACCAGGCGATCGAGTTCTTCGGCCACGTCGCTTTTCTGCGCGAGCATCACCAGCTCTTGCTCCAGGCGCTGCGGGTCGAGCTCGGCCTGCATCTCGGCGCAGCGGTCGAGAATCTTCTGGCGCTGGGCAGCCAGCATCTGCGGTACGAGTTCGCGCACGGCAACGACTTCGGCTGCAATGCTGTCCAGGCGCTCGTTGAGCAGCTTGGCCAGTTCTGCGCCTTCACGCAAACGGCCTTGTTTCAGTTCGTCCAGTGCTTGGGTGAAGAGCGCCAGTGCGGTTTTATTGAGTGCCTGCGGATCTGCGGCATCGGCGACCAGCACACCAGGCCAGCCCAGTACTTCCAGCGGGTTGAGTGCGGCGGGCTGCTTGATCAGGCCGGCAATGCTTTCGGCGGCGGCGACCAGTTGTGCGGCGCGCTCTAGGTCGACTTGCAGCGCTTTACCGGCATTGTCATCACTGAAGCGCAGGGTGCATTCGACTTTGCCACGGGAAAGGCCATTGCGCAGCGCTTCGCGCACCGCGCCTTCCAGGTCGCGGAAGGCTTCCGGTAGGCGCAGGTGCGGTTCCAGGTAGCGATGGTTGACCGAGCGTAGCTCCCAGCTCAGGGTGCCGTTGGCGCCGGCCTGTTCGGCGCGGGCGAAGGCAGTCATGCTGTGGATCATGGGGCGAACCTCGCGAAAAGTCGTAACGAAAGGCGCAGGATTGTAGCGCAGTGCGTCAGTGGCTCCCAATTCGGCATGTCAGCACAGGCTTACGTCCCTATAATGGGTGGCAGATTTTTATTCAGAGTAGGTATTCCTAGATGAAACGTCCCAGTGGCCGCGCCGCCGATCAGTTGCGCTCGATTCGTATCACCCGCAACTACACCAAGCATGCCGAGGGTTCGGTGTTGGTGGAGTTTGGCGATACCAAAGTGATTTGCACGGTCAGTGTCGAGTCGGGCGTTCCGCGCTTCTTGAAAGGCCAGGGCCAGGGTTGGTTGACCGCCGAATACGGCATGCTGCCGCGTGCCACCGGTGACCGTAACCAGCGTGAAGCCAGCCGCGGCAAGCAGGGCGGTCGTACTCTGGAAATTCAGCGTTTGATTGGACGTTCGCTGCGCGCGGCGCTGGATATGTCGAAACTGGGCGAAAACACCCTGTATGTCGACTGCGACGTGATTCAGGCCGATGGCGGCACCCGCACTGCCTCCATTACCGGTGCCATGGTGGCGGTGATTGATGCGCTGAAAGTGATCAAGAAGCGGGGCGGCCTGAAAAACGGTGATCCGCTCAAGCAGATGATTGCCGCTGTCTCAGTGGGTATGTATCAAGGCGAGCCAGTGCTGGACTTGGATTATTTAGAAGACTCCGCCGCTGAAACTGACCTCAACGTGGTGATGACCAACACCGGTGGCTTCATCGAAGTGCAGGGCACTGCCGAAGGCGCGCCGTTCCAGCCTGCTGAGCTGAATGCCATGCTGGCCTTGGCGCAGAAAGGCATGACAGAGCTGTTCGAGCTGCAGCAAGCGGCGCTGGCTGACTGATTGAACTTTGCTGCAAGTCGATAACGCAAGGAGAGGCATCATGAGTGACGAGACCCAAGCGCTGCAGCCGGTTCCCGGCCCTGAAGCCCGCCAGTGGGCAATGTTGTGCCATTTCGCGGCGTTTTCTTGGGTTCTCGCGCCTATGGTCGGCAATGTTATCGGCCCACTTATCGCTTGGCAGCTGAAGAAGGATCTCGATCCTTTTGTCGATCAGCAGGGCAAAGAGGCGCTTAACTTTCAGATCACCGTGAGCCTTGCATTGATGGTCTGCGGTTTGCTGGCCTGGATACTGATCGGCTTCCCATTGATGCTGCTGGTCTGTGTGGCTGCGCTGGTGTTGACCGTCATTGCGGGAGTCAAGGCCAATGAAGGTCAGGCGTATCGCTATCCCTTTGCTTGGCGCTTGATCAAATAAGCAGTTGGTAGATGCAAAAAAGCCGACGCATGCGTCGGCTTTTTTCTGCCTGTGGGCTATACGCTGAGAATCCAGTCGTAATCGACGATCAAAGGCGCATGCTGCGAGAAGCGCGGCTGATGCGGCAAGCGGGCGCTGCGAATGCTGCGGCGCATGCCGGGGGTGAGCAGTTGATAGTCGAAGCGGTAGCCCAGGTTGAGCAGCTCGGCCTGCTCGCTGTCTGGCCACCAGCTGAACTGGTCGCCTTCGCGGCTGACTTCGCGCAATGCATCGACATAGCCCATGGAGCCAATCACTTCATCCAGCCAAGCCCGCTCTGGGGCGAGGAATCCCGGTGATTGCTGGCAGTCGCGCCAGTTCTTCACGTCGAGCTTCTGGTGCGCCACGTAGAGCGAGCCACAGTAAATGTACTCGCGGCGCTTGCGGCGCTGCTTGTCCAAATAATGGGTGAAGTCGTCCATGAACTTGAATTTCTGATTCAAGTTCTCATCGCCCTGCTGTCCCGAAGGCATCAGCAAGGTGGCAATACTTACTTTGTCAAAATCAGCTTGCAGGTAGCGCCCATAGCGGTCGGCCATTTCAAAGCCGAGGCCGCTGATTACCGCCTTGGGTTGCAACCGCGAATACAGCGCCACACCACCTTGGGCTGGCACTTCTGCATCGCAGGCATAGAGGAAATAGCCATCCAGTTGGAAGGCTTGGTCATCCAGTTCAAAGGCGGAGGCGCGGGTGTCCTGCAGGCAGATGACGTCGGCATTCTGTGCTTGCAGCCAACTGAGCAAACCGCGCTCGACTGCAGCATGAATACCATTCACGTTCACACTGATGATCCGCATAAATGGCCCCAAAAATCACGTGCGTGTATGATACCCGAGCTCGTCTCTAATAAGTAACTTCCTAGTAAAACCGTGCCGTCCGGGACTTTTTCATGCAAGCGTATCAGCGCGATTTCATCCGTTTTGCCATCGAGCGTGGGGTTCTACGCTTTGGTCAGTTCACGCTGAAATCCGGGCGCGTCAGCCCTTATTTCTTCAATGCAGGCTTGTTCGACAGCGGCCTCGCGCTGGCGCAACTTGGGCGGTTTTATGCCGCGACAGTAGTGGACAGCGGTATCGACTTCGATGTGTTGTTCGGCCCGGCCTATAAAGGCATTCCGTTAGCCGCCACCACCGCGGTGGCGCTGGCGGAGCATCATCAGCGCGATATGCCTTGGTGCTTTAACCGTAAAGAAGCTAAAGATCATGGCGAGGGTGGCACGCTAGTCGGTGCGCCATTGGCCGGTCGCGTACTGATCATCGATGACGTGATCACCGCGGGTACCGCGATCCGCGAGGTGATGCAAATCATCCAGGCGCAGGGTGCCAAGGCGGCTGGTGTGCTGATTGCGCTGAATCGTCAGGAGCGCGGCAAGGGTGAGCTTTCGGCCATTCAAGAAGTTGAGCGTGACTACGCGATGCCAGTCGTGAGCATTGTGTCACTCGAACAAGTACTGGAATATCTGGCAGAGGATGCTGAACTCAAGCAGTATCTCCCGGCGGTACAAGCCTATCGTGCCGAGTACGGAATCTAACCTGCTGATAAAGGTGCTGTATTGTGCATAAATCTGCCCTGACCCGCTGTTCGCTGTTGCTTGGCCTACTGTTGCCGGTTGTGGCAGGTGCAACTGAGTTATACCGCTATGTCGATGACAAGGGCACCACGGTGCTCAGTCGTCAGGGCGTGCCGCCAGAGCACATCGGTAAGGGCTATGAGGTGCTGAACGATCAGGGGCGGGTGGTCAAGGTGATTCCGCCGGCCCCCAGCGCCGAAGAGATGAAGCACATCCTGGCGGAGAAGGCGCGGGCCAGCTCAGATGCACAGCTATTGCGCTTTTACAGCACCCCTGAAGATGTCGAGCGCGCGCGCCAGCGTAAGCTCGCCGAGCTGGATGGCCTGATTGGCGTGGCACGCGGCAACCTGCAGTCCGTCCGTACTCAACAAGCCAACCTGCAAAGCCAGGCGGCCAATCATGAGCGTGCCGGGCGTGCAGTGCCGGCTAACCTATTGGCGCAAATTGACAGCCAAAAGGTTGAGCAAGAACGCCTTAAAAGCGACATCTTGCGTTATCAAGCCATGCGCAAAGCGGCGGACAGCAGTTTCAATGCTGACCGTGATCGGCTCAAGGTCCTGATGGGCCGCAACTAAAACCTATATTTGCGGCGCGCAGCGTTCAAAGGCCGTAACCCTGTCTCTCAGCCATGCCGGCAGTGGGCTGCTGCTGCGGGTTACGCGGTCTGCGTGTACGTAGATCACTTCTCCGACGGTCAGCGCCTGCTCCCCACACCAGATGCCCATGGCAAAGCTCAAGCTAGAGCCGCCCAGGCGGGCGACGCGAATGCCAATCTGCAGTTCATCATCAAAACGAGCGGGTGCTAGGTACTCGAGCACTGTCTTGATCGCGAAGAAGTCGCCGCCGTCACGGCTTAAGTCATCAGGATAGCGAATGCCCAGCGCGCGGAAGTATTCGGTGATGGCGACATCGGCATAGGTTAGGTAATGACCGTTGAAGACGATACTTTGCGGGTCGACCTCTGCCCAGCGCACACGCAGCGTATGGAAAAAGCTGAAAGCTTCGCGAGAAGGCGCAGCTGGCATGGTGTACACCTCGGGCGTGCAGTGTGGGTTCACTGAGCTTCGGTGCTAAGGCAGCCTGCTGCAAGGCCTGCAGCAGGCTATTAAGCGGGCGAATCAGCCTCAATCAACGGGTGATTCGCCCTGCGCATAGGTGCTAGGGGAGTTCGCGGTTGCAGATCAGGGTGCCTACGCCGCTGTCGGTGAAGATTTCCAGCAGCACGGCATTGGGCACTCGGCCGTCAATAATGTGCGCGCTGGTTACGCCACCTTGCACCGCTTCTAGCGCGCAGCGGATTTTCGGCAGCATGCCGCCGTAGATGGTGCCGTCGGCGATGAGGTTGTCGACTTGCTCGGTGGTCAGGCCGGTGAGCACTTCACCCTGCTTGTCCATCAGGCCAGCGATGTTGGTCAGCAGCATCAGTTTTTCGGCCTTCAATGCTTCGGCAACTTTGCCAGCCACCAAGTCGGCATTGATGTTGTAGGACTCGCCGTTTGCACCGACGCCAATCGGCGCGATGACGGGAATAAAGTCACCCTTGACCAGCATGTTGAGCAGGTCGGTATTGATCCCGGTGACTTCACCCACATGACCAATGTCGATGATCTCTGGCTGGGTCATCTCCGGTGTTTGTCGGCTGACCTTGAGCTTCTTCGCTCGGATCAGTTGAGCATCTTTACCGGTCAGGCCGATGGCGCTGCCCCCATGCTGGTTGATCAGGTTGACGATGCTTTTGTTGACCTGGCCGCCGAGCACCATCTCCACCACATCCATGGTGGCGGTGTCGGTGACGCGCATGCCGTCGATAAAGTGGCTTTCGATGCTCAGGCGCTTGAGTAGGTCGCCGATTTGCGGGCCACCGCCATGCACCACCACGGGGTTGATGCCCACGGCCTTCATCAGCACGATGTCACGGGCGAAGCCTTGCTTGAGTTCTTCGCTTTCCATGGCGTTGCCGCCGTATTTGATCACCAGGGTCTTGCCCACGAAGCGGCGGATATAGGGCAATGCTTCGGACAATACCTTGGCGACGTTGGTGGCGGCATCACGTTCGAGGGTCATGCGGGGCTCCTGTAAAAAATTCGCTCATTAATCAGAACGGCAGGTCGAGGTCGGGCACAGCGCTGTAAAGCTGGGCGCGGAATACTTCTTTAATCCGTTCGAGTTCCTGTTCGGTTTCCGCCTCGAAGCGCAACACCAGTACTGGTGTGGTGTTGGACGCGCGCACCAGGCCCCAGCCTTTGGGGTAGTCGACGCGTATACCGTCGAGGCTGGTGATATTGCCTTCACCCCATATGCCATCGCGCTGCAGGCGTTCGATGATGCTGAACTTGCTCTGCTCGGTCACCTCGATATTGATTTCCGGGGTGGAAGTATCATTGGGGAAGGCGCTGAACACGTGATCGGCGTCGCGGCGATCCTGGCTGAGAATCTCCAGCAGGCGGGCTGCGGCGTAGATGCCGTCGTCGAAACCGAACCAGCGCTCCTTGAAGAAAATATGCCCGCTCATTTCGCCCGCCAGCAGCGCGCCGGTTTCCTTCATTTTCTTCTTGATCAACGAATGGCCGGTTTTCCACATCACCGGGCGACCGCCATAGCCGCTGATCAATGGGGTCAGGCGGCGCGTGCATTTGACGTCGAAAATGATGTCGGCCCCAGGGTTGCGCGACACCACATCCTTGGCGAACAGCATCAGCAGGCGGTCTGGATAGACGATGGCGCCGGTATTGGTCACCACGCCGACGCGATCGCCATCACCATCGAAGGCCAGGCCGATATCGGCGTTCTCGCTTTTCACCTTGGCGATCAGGTCCGCCAGGTTTTCCGGCTTGCCGGGGTCCGGGTGGTGATTGGGGAAGTTGCCGTCGACTTCGCAGTAAAGCGGAATCACCGAGCAACCCAGCGACTCAAGCAGTTGTGGGGCGATCACGCCGGCCACACCATTGCCGCAGTCAACGACCACGCGCATGGGCTTGGCCATGGCGATGTCGTCGCGAATTTGCTTGAGGTAGCGATCCAGCACGTCAACCTGCTCGACCGTACCAACGCCGCTGGCCAGGTCGTTGTTGTCGATACGTGCTTTTAGGGCCTGAATCTGCTCGTTGGCCAGGGTGTCGCCGGCGATCACGATCTTGAAACCGTTGTAGTCGCGCGGATTATGGCTACCGGTCAGCATCACCGCCGATTTGCCGGTGAGGATATGCCCGGCGTAATACACCACAGGCGTTGGCACCATGCCGACATCGCTGACGTGACAGCCGCAATCGAGTAGGCCTTGGATTAGTTGCTGCGCCAGCTCTGGGCCGGACAGTCGACCATCACGGCCGACGGCGATGTTCGGTTCGCCCTGGGCAATGCTCTGCGAGCCGATGGCGCGGCCAATCCAGTAAGCGGTTTCGGCGTTCAGGGTGCGGCCGACCACACCACGAATGTCGTAAGCGCGGAAGATGTCAGCCGGCAGCGTTGGCGCTTTCGTTTGCACTGGGGTAGGAGTCGGTTCGTCTAGACCTAGCAAATCTTGATCCTCATCGAGAATATCAATGTCGAGAATATCGGTGTCCTGAAACAACGGGTCGAGCATCGACTCAGCAGGTGCTTGCATGGCAGCGCCGCGCTCTGGGTTGGCATCTGCTGTTGCAGTCGACGCGCTGGCGCGGCGCGGCAGGCGTGCCAGGCTCTGCGCGAGGATATCCAGGGTGGGCAAGCTCAGGCTAAAGGCTTTGACGGCCTTACCAGCGGACAGCTCCTTGAGCATCTGGCCCAACTGCGTTACGTCGCTCAGCAGGTGGCGTTGCAGGCGGCTCTGTAACAGGTAGAGGCCGATTATTGCGCCCGCCAGCGCGAGCAGCCCGGCAAGGGCGAGCATCAGCGGAGAAAATACGGGGCTGGTCAGCGACGGCCCAGGGGTAAAGCTGACCGTCCAGTTGGGGTTGCCGGTGTCGAATGACTGCGCTGCACCCTCGGCCTGGCCGCGTTGGGCGAGCACCTGTGGGGCGGTGTTGTTGAACTGCTGGATCAGCTGAATCTGGCCGATTTCGGCGGGCATCACGGGTAGGCTGGCGAGCAGGCGCTCAAGGTCCACGGCCAGTAGCAGGGTGCCATGCAGCGGCTCACCGTCGCTGAGGCGCAGTGGTGCCGCACTATAGACCAGCCAGCGCTGGCCGACCTTGTAGGCTTCAGGCGCCGGCGTTTGGCCGTTTTCGGTGCGGCGCAGCATGTCCAGTGCGGCAAAGTTCATCGGCGCGCTGCGGCTAGCGTCTTGTACCGCCTGGCTGCGCGCATTTAAGTGGGCATCAACCACGCCGTGCCAGTAGGTGAGATTACGTTCGGCCGCGCGAATCTGGTTGATGTCCTGGCTTTGCAGGGCTTGCAGAAGTTGTGGGTTGCGCGCCGCTGCCTGAGTGTCAGCGCTGAGCTGTTGCAGGGCCTTCTGCAATACGGTCGCCTGGCCGCCGCCCCAGGCTTGGCTGAGTTGCCGCAGTTGCTGCTGATAGGCGCTGTCGAGCGGGCCAAACCAAAGCAGTGCGCCGGCCAGGATGATGCCCGCAACAGCCGCCAGTACCCCAGGTAGCAGGGTATTGAGGTTGCTTTTGGCCGTTTTCGGTTCGGCGGAAGCACTGCTCAACTGGGCGCTAGGGGTCAGTACGTCAGCGTCCTTAGCCGTGCGGGTGAAGAGTTTCATACCGCGTCTCCTCGACATTCATCCTGGAACTAGGTTTTGAGCGATCAGTGGCTACCGGAGTGGCCGAAGCCGCCTGCGCCGCGCTGGCTCTCGTCAAATTGCTCGACCAGCTCGAAGTGTGCCTGCACCACTGGGACGAGGATCAACTGGGCGATGCGCTCACCGATGGCAATGGTGAAGGCGCTTTGTCCACGGTTCCAGCAGGACACCATCAGTTCGCCCTGGTAGTCCGAATCGATCAGGCCGACGAGGTTGCCGAGAACAATGCCATGTTTGTGGCCCAGGCCCGAGCGCGGCAGGATCATCGCAGCGAGACCGGGGTCGCCAATGTAAATCGACAGGCCGGTGGGGATCAGCACGGTTTGGCCCGGCTCGAGAACCAGCTCTTGTTCAAGCATGGCGCGTAGATCGAGGCCCGCAGAACCTGGGGTGGCGTAGTGCGGTAAAGGGAATTCGTTGCCCAGGCGTGGGTCGAGGATCTTGGCTTGTAAGGCGTGCATATCAGGCTCTGTTGTCGGTGATTGGAGCGTCAGCTGCGCGCCATGCGTTCGGCAATAAAGCTCACCAGTTGGCGAGCAATCTTGCTTTTACTGGTCTGCGCGAAGCTGCTCTGCTGGAGCTCACGGTCGATAATGGTGATGGCATTTTCTTCGCTGTTGAAGCCGATGCTGGGGTTAGCCACGTCATTGGCGACGATCAGGTCGAGGTTCTTGTCGCGTAGCTTGCGCGATGCATATTCCAGCAGGTTCTCGGTTTCGGCGGCAAAGCCGACGCTGAACGGGCGGTCGCTGCGGCTTGCCAAGGTGGCGAGGATATCCGGGTTGCGCACCATTTGCAGGAGTAGACCGTCACCGCTGGCTGGATCTTTTTTCAATTTGTGCTGGGCGACCACTTCCGGGCGGTAATCGGCCACCGCGGCGGCGGCAATCAGCAGGTCGCACGGCATCTCAGCCTCGCAAGCAGCGAGCATGTCGCGCGCGCTGGTCACATTGATGCGGGTAACCCGCTCGGGCGTGGGCAGGTGCACCGGGCCGCTGATCAGGGTGACTTTGGCGCCGGCTTCGGCGGCGGCTTCAGCGAGGGCAAAGCCCATCTTGCCGGAGCTGTGATTGGTGATGTAGCGCACCGGGTCGATATTTTCCTGGGTGGGGCCGGCGGTAATCAGCACGTGCTTGCCGGTCAGCGCTTGATGCTGGAAGCAATCCGCGGCGCATTGCACCAACTGCTCGGCTTCAAGCATGCGGCCCAAGCCGAAATCACCACAGGCCTGGCTGCCAGCCGCCGGCCCGAATAGGTGCAGGCCGCGGGTGGTGAGCAGTGCGGCGTTGGCTTGGGTGGCCGGGTCGCGCCACATCGCCTGGTTCATCGCCGGGGCTAGGGCCACGGGTGCATCGGTGGCCAGCACCAGGGTCGTCAGCAGGTCATCGGCCACGCCTTGGGCCAGGCGCGCCATCAGGTCGGCAGTAGCCGGCGCAATCAGCACCAGATCGGCCCAGCGCGCCAGTTCGATATGGCCCATAGCCGCTTCGGCCTCGGGGTCGAGCAGGTCAAGGTGAACCGGGTGCCCGGAGAGCGCTTGAAGGGTGAGCGGGGTAATGAACTCACGACCGCCTTTGGTCATGACCACGCGCACATCGGCGTCTTGGTCTTTGAGTCGGCGAATCAGCTCTGCACTTTTATACGCGGCAATACCGCCGCCTACGCCAACAATGATGCGTTTCCGATACAGTCGCTGCATAGGCCTGCCTTTTATAAAAATGGATTCATCGCCGCGCCGACACCTCCCCAGGCCAAGCGCAGCGCAAAAGTTGGGCTACGATAGCACAGAGCCTGCACTCGAGTAGTACTGCCAAACGCTTGCCAGGCGTGGCTTTGCGGTGCATAGGTGAGGCGGTTTGCCGCGTCTGATAACACAAGGAGGTGTGATGAGTATTCGTGACTGGCCGGCGGCAGAGCGCCCGCGGGAGAAACTCTTGGCCCAGGGTGCCGGTACCCTGACCGATGCGGAATTGCTGGCGATTTTCCTGCGCACGGGTGTGGCCGGCCAAAGCGCAGTCGACCTGGCGCGCCATCTGCTCGGCGACTTTGGCAGCCTGCGGGCGCTGTTGCAGGCGGATTTGCCCTCGTTCAGTCAGCGTCTGGGGCTGGGGCCGGCCAAGTTCGCCCAGTTGCAGGCGGTGCTGGAGATGGCGCGCCGGCATCTGGCCGAACAGTTGCGCCGCGATTCGGCGCTGGAAAGCCCGCAGGCCGTGCGCGATTACCTGAAAGCGCTGCTACGCCATGAGCCGCATGAGGTGTTTGGCTGCCTGTTCCTTGATGCCAAACACCGTGTGCTGGCGTTCGAAGCGTTATTTCATGGCTCCATTGACAGCGCCAGCGTCTATCCCCGGCAGGTGGTTAAACGCGCGCTGGCACATAACGCGGCGGCACTGATTTTGACCCATAACCATCCGTCAGGCGTCGCCGAACCCAGCCAGGCCGACCGGGTGCTGACCCGGCGTTTGAAGGAGGCGCTGGAACTGGTGGATGTGCGCGTACTCGACCACTTTATCGTCGGCGATGGAGAGCCGTTGTCGATGGCCGAGTACGGCTGGCTCTAGGTATCAGGGGGTTAGGCGCACCTTGGCAAAATCCTGGCGGCCGAAGGGGCTGACTTGATAGCTCTCGACCTGTTTGCGCGTTAGCGCGTAGGCGGTTGGGTGAGCTAACGGCAGCCAGAGCGCTTGCTGCTGGATGATTTGCTGCGCTTGCTTGTACAGCTGGCTGCGTTGCGCCTGGTCGCTAGTGCGTTTGCCGTCCGCGATCAGCTGGTCCAGTTGCGGGTCGCAATAGCGGGCGAAGTTCAGCCCGGACTCGACCGAGGCGCAGGAAAATTGTGGCGTGAGGAAGTTATCCGGGTCGCCGTTATCGCCCGCCCAGCCCATAAACAGCAGGTCATGCTCGCCGGCTTTGGCGCGGCGAATCAACTCGCCCCACTCGATCACGCGGATCTCGGCCTTGATGCCGACATTGGCTAAATCGGCCTGCAGCAATTGCGCGCCAAGGCTTGGGTTGGGGTTGAGCACACTGCCGCTGGGGCGGGTCCAAATGGTGGTGCTGAACCCATCCGCCAGGCCAGCTGTTTTAAGCAGTTCTCGGGCTTTTTGCGGATCATGAGGGTAGCCGGGCAACTCGGCGGCGTAGCTCCACGTATTAGGCGGGTAGGGGCCATTGGCCGCCTCAGCGCTGTTTTCAAACACGGCTTGCAGGTAGCTGTTTTTATCAAAGGCCAGGTTGATCGCCTGGCGAACCGCCGCTTGGTCGAGTGGCGGATGCTGGCTATTGATAGCCACGAAGGCGCTCATAAAGGCGGCTGTGTGCACACTCTTTAGGTTGTTATCAGCGGCGATTGCCGTTACATCCTGCGGTTTGGGCGACAGGGCGATATGGCACTCGCCGCGCCGAAGCTTTTGCAGGCGTACGTTGGCGTCAGGGGTGATGGCAAAGATCAGGTTGTCGACCGCCGGTTTGCCGGCGAAGTAGGCTGGATTGGCGCTGTAGCGCACGCTGGCATCTTTCTGGAAACGCTTGAAGATAAATGGACCGCTGCCAATTGGCTGGCTGTTGAGCTTCTCTGGCGTGTTGGCGGCCATGAGCTGTGCGGCGTATTCGGCAGGGTAAATAGAGGCGAAGCCCATGCTGAGAGTCGCGAGGAAGGTCGCTTCGGGACGATTTAGGGTAAAGCGCAGGCTGTGCTCGCCGTTTTTCTCAAGGCTTTTGATCAGGCTTGGCAGTTGCATCGACTGCGCGTGCGGATAGCCACTGGGGGCGACCTTGTACCAGGCATGGGTTGGATCAAGCATGCGCTGGAAGCTGAACAGCACGTCATCGGCATTCAGTGTGCGGCTTGGAGTGAAATAGTCAGTGCTGTGGAAGCTCACATCGGGCCTAAGGGTAAAGCTATAGCTCAGGCCGTCCGGACTGACTTCCCAGGTTTTCGCCAGGCTTGGCTGCAGGGTGCCGCTGGCTGCATCGAACTCCACCAGGCGATTCATCAGCACGTCGGCTGAAGCGTTGGTAGTGGTCAGTGAGTTATATTGCACCACGTCAAAACCGTCTGGACTGGCTTCGGTGCAGACGCTGAGTGTGCTGGCCTGGGCCAGTGCAGGAGCCATTAGCGGGGCAAGCAGCAGCGGGAGAAAGGCGAGGCGCATAACAAACTCCAGAGTCAGGTGGCGCGTGACGAAGGCTTTACCCTAGGCCATTACTCGGCAGCAGGGCAATGAATCTTGGCGACGAGCGGTTGATCTATACAATCCCTACCAATAGCTGGCTTTGCGGGGGTAAACGACGGCACGGCTTGACTGAGGAAAGAACGTTTATTCTTGTTGCGCTTTGGGGTTTCTGGTATAAAGCAGCGCTCTTTTGTAGGGGCCCGGTTCTTGCGCTTTCAGGTACGGCCGGTAAGACCCTCGAGATACGCGGCGCTGCGCGCCAAGATTGAATATTAGCGGCCAACCCATGCCGGGTTGGGCATGTGGTTTTAGAGGGCTGAGGCATGTCGAGAGTCTGTCAAGTTACCGGTAAGGGTCCGGTAACTGGGAATAACATTTCCCACGCAAACAACAAAACCCGTCGTCGTTTCCTACCGAACCTGCAGCATCACCGCTTCTGGGTCGAGTCTGAGAACCGTTTCGTCCGTCTGCGCGTTTCTGCTAAAGGCATGCGTTGCATCGACAAGCGTGGTATTGACGTCGTTCTGTCCGAGCTGCGTGCTCGCGGCGAAAAGGTTTAAGGGGAAAGTCATGCGTGAATTGATCCGTTTGATCTCGAGTGCCGGTACTGGTCATTTCTACACTACCGACAAAAACAAGCGCACCACTCCGGACAAGATCGAAATCAAAAAATTCGATCCGGTTGTGCGTAAGCACGTGATCTACAAGGAAGGCAAGATCAAGTAATTGATCTGGCTCCTTGCCGAAAAGCCCGCTTTTATAGCGGGCTTTTTCTTGCCTGCGATTTGGCATGGTAAGCCTTGGGCGATAAAAGATGGCCTAGAGCCATTTTTAGCGATACCTGGGCGACGGTCCTGAGAGGCGACTAGGAATGGCAGGCGATAAAAAGCCCGCGCAAGGCGGGCTAAAGGGTGCCGCATGAAGTTGATGGATCAGCTGGCGGCTTGCTCGAAGATCACATAGACCTTGCGGCAGGGCTCCAGCACTTCCCAGGTGCCGGAAAAACCGGCTGGGATGACGAAGCGGTCGCCGGTGCGCAGGGTCTTGGCGTTGCCGTCCTGGTCACGTAACACCGAGACGCCCTGCAGAATCTCGCAGTACTCGTGCTCGGTGTAGTTAATGTTCCACTGGCCCACTGCGCCTTCCCATATCCCCGTGTTGAATTGCCCGCATGGGCTGCCGTAGTGATTACGCACGCTCTGCTCAGGGTCGCCTTTGAGGACTTTTTCCGCCGCTGGGCGGTAGTGCTCGGGTGGGGTGGTGGCTTGGGCGAAGTCGACGATCTGCTCGATATTCATATGAGGGTCCAGTCAGGCGTGTGGTCAGTTGAATGACAATTTCGGCAGTCTATGTTTAATAAAGCGCACATAACAAGGCGGCTTTGCCTCTATTTGTAAAAAATATTGGAACTGTGCAGGCCGCTGGTTTAGTGTTGCCGGCACGATTGGGTTTGCAGACCCATGCACAATAATTGACAGCGCGTGCGGCCAGACTGCGGCGCCTTACTTGCGATAGAGGATGTTCGAATGACTAGCCTGACTCGTGCCGATTGGGAACAGCGCGCCAAAAATCTGAAGATTGAAGGGCGCGCCTTTGTTCATGGCGAGTACCGTGCGGCAGTTTCGGGTGACACCTTTGAGTGCATCAGCCCGGTCGATGGCCGTGTGCTCGGCCAGGTGGCCAGCTGTGATCTGGCCGACGCCGAGCTGGCTGTGGCGGATGCACGGGCCACCTTCGAGTCGGGTGTTTGGTCACGCATGGCGCCGGCGCAGCGCAAGCGCGTGATGATTCGTTTCGCTGACTTGATGGATGCCCACGCTGAAGAGCTGGCGCTGCTGGAAACCCTCGACATGGGCAAGCCAATCAGCGACTCCCTGGGCGTTGATGTGCCGGGTGCCTCCCGGGCGATTCGTTGGAGCGGCGAAGCGGTCGACAAGATTTACGACGAAGTCGCGGCCACACCGCATGACGAGCTGGGCCTGGTGACCCGTGAGCCAGCGGGTGTCGTCGCGGCCATCGTGCCATGGAACTTCCCGATGATCATGACCTGCTGGAAGCTCGGGCCGGCGTTGTCCACCGGTAATTCGGTGATCGTCAAACCGTCCGAGAAGTCGCCGCTAACCGCGCTGCGTCTGGCCCAGCTGGCCCTCGAAGCCGGTATCCCGGCTGGCGTTCTCAACGTGCTGCCTGGTTATGGCCACACCGTGGGTAAAGCACTGGCGCTGCACATGGATGTCGACACCCTGGTGTTTACCGGTTCGACCAAGATTGCCAAGCAGCTGATGATCTATGCAGGCGAATCGAACATGAAGCGCGTGTGGCTGGAGGCCGGCGGCAAGAGCGCTAACATCGTCTTCGCCGATGCACCGGACCTCAAGGCCGCCGCCGAAGCGGCCGCTGCGGCGATCTGTTTCAACCAGGGCGAAATGTGCACTGCTGGCTCACGCCTGCTGGTAGAGCGCTCAATCAAGGATCAGTTTATGCCCATGGTGGTTGAAGCCATGCAGAGCTGGAAAGCCGGTTATGCCTTGGACCCCGAGAGCAAGGTTGGCGCGCTGGTCGATGCCGGTCACCTGAATGCCGTGCTCGGTTATATCGACGCCGGCCACAAGGACCAGGCCAAGCTGCTTTGCGGCGGCAAGCGCACCCTGGAAGAGACGGGCGGCCAGTATGTTGAGCCGACCATCTTCGATGACGCGCACAACGCCATGCGCATCGCTCAGGAAGAGATCTTTGGCCCAGTGTTGACCGTCATTCCGTTCGACAGCACCGAGGAAGCCATTCAGATCGCCAACGACAGCATCTACGGTCTGGCAGCCGCCATCTGGACAAGCAACCTGTCCAAGGCCCACCTGGCCGCTAAAGCCCTGCGCGTTGGCAGCATGTGGGTCAACCAGTACGACGGTGGTGACATGACCGCGCCGTTTGGCGGTTATAAGCAGTCGGGCAACGGCCGTGACAAGTCGCTGCATGCCTTTGACAAGTACACCGAGATCAAGGCGACCTGGATCAAGCTGTAAGCCAAGAACACTCGGCCGGCCCGTGGTCGGCTTGGCAGAAGTAAGCCTGCGGCCGGGCTCCTCGTCAGGAGCCCGGCCGTTGCTTTTCTGCCGTGGTGCAGTTGAGCCATTAGCCTCATGGGATGGGGGTTGAGTAAATGAAGTGGGCAACCTATTTCGCCGTCAGTGCGACGGTGGTCGTTGTCGGGCTGGCGCTGGGGGTGACCCTGCCACTGGTGTCGTTTCGCCTGGAGTCGTGGGGCTATGGCCCTTTTGCGATTGGCGTGATGGCGGGTATGCCGGCTGTCGGTGTGTTGCTCGGTGCGCGCTTGACCGGGCACCTGGCCGGCTGGTTCGGTACGCCGCAGACTCTACGGCTGTGCCTGCTTGCCAGTGCTGCATCGGTGGCGTTGCTCAGTGTCATGCCCAGCTATCCGTTGTGGCTGCTGTTGCGGTTGTTGATCGGTATCTCCCTAACCGTGGTGTTTGTACTCGGCGAAAGCTGGATTAATCAGCTGGTCGAGGACCGTCTGCGCGGCCGTTTAGTGGCCCTGTACGGCACCGGTTTTGCGCTCAGCCAGCTGTGTGGGCCATTGCTGCTGACTTTGCTAGGCACCGACAGTGACCGCGGATTCTGGTTTTCGGCAGGCTTGTTGATCTTCGGCAGCCTGCTCCTGCTCGGTCGCGACGGGGCGCCCAAGGTTGATGCGCAAAGTGCCTCCGGGCGCGGTGTGCTGGCGTTCTGCCGAGCGTCGCCGGCGATTTCCTGGGCGGTGGTGCTGTTTGCTGCTTTCGAAGCCATGGTGCTGACTCTGCTGCCGGTGTACCTGGTGCGCGAAGGCTTTGCTCAGCAACTGGCGTTGATTATGGTCAGCGTGGTGGTGGTGGGCGATGCCGCGCTGCAGTTGCCGCTAGGTTGGATGGCCGACCGGGTGCCGCGACAGATGCTGTTCCGCTGTTGTGGGGTGGTGTTGCTGATATCCAGCCTGAGCATTCCGCTGCTGTTGCACACGCCGCTGATCTGGTCTGTGTTGCTGTTGTTCGGTGCGAGCGCTGGCGGGTTGTACACCCTGTCGCTGATTCTGGTCGGTCAACGCTATCGTGACGATGCCCTGGTGCGGGCCAATTCGCATATCGCCTTGCTCTGGGGCGCTGGCTGCCTGCTTGGGCCGCTGTCGACCGGGGCTGCCAGTCAATGGATCAGCGGGCATGCCTTGCCGATGCTGATGGCAGTAGGCGCGGCTGGGTTTGTTTGGCTGGCATTTCGGCGGGGGGCGTTTAGCGAGGTGGCGGTGCCGCGCTGAGCTGCTGGGAGGAGGCGTGATGATAGGTGTCATCACGCCCCTTGGTCGTTAGACCAGTTCTTTCAGGCGGTGCCAGAGCATGCCCAGCGCCAGTAGGGGCGAGCGCAGGTGTTTGCCGCCAGGGAAGGTCATGTGCGGCACCTTGGCGAACAGGTCGAAGCCATTGCTTGCTTGGCCGGCAATGGCCTCGCCCAGCAGCTTGCCCGCCAGGTGGGTGGCGTTGACGCCGTGGCCCGAGTAAGCCTGGGCGTAAAACACATTGGGCTGGTCTTTGAGGCGGCCGATTTGTGGCAGGCGGTTGGCGCCGATGCCGATCATGCCGCCCCACTGATAGTCGATACGTACGTCTTTCAGGTGCGGGAACACCGCCAACATTTTTGGCCGCATATAGCCGGCGATGTCTACCGGGTCGCGACCAGAATAGTGGCAGGCACCACCGAATAGCAGGCGGCGATCGGCGGACAGGCGGTAATAATCGAGCGCCACGCGCTGGTCGCACAAGGCCATGTTCTGCGGGATGATCGCCCGCGCTTCGGCCTCGGACAGCGGTTCGGTGGCAATCACATAGCTGCCTGCAGGTAGCACTTTGCCGCCCAGATTGTTGTTCAGGCCATTCAAATAAGCGTTACAACCCAGTACCAGGTTGGCCGCGCGCACCACGCCCCGGGCGGTGTGCACCTTCACCTCGTTACCGTAGTCGATGCGCATAACTGCGGAATCTTCAAACAACTGCACCCCCAGGCTCTGCGCCGCTGCAGCTTCGCCGAGCGCCAGGTTGAGCGGGTGCAGGTGACCGGAGCCCATGTCGATCATGCCGCCGACATAACGGTTGGAGCCGACCACTTCATGCATCTGCTGGGGTTGCAGCAGGCGCATTTCGTGGCGATAGCCCAGTTGCTTGAGTTCGGCCATGTCCTCGGCGAAGTCATCGAGGTGGCTGGGTTTGTTGGCCAGGTCGCAATAGCCCCAGGTCAGGTCGCAGTCGATATTGAAGTGCTCGATGCGCTGGCGGACGATTTCCACCGCTTCCAGGCCCATCAGTTTCAGTTCGCGTACACCTTGGCTGCCGATCACCGACTCGAATTGTTCAACGCCATGGCCGACGCCGCGAATCATTTGTCCGCCGTTGCGTCCGCTGGCGCCCCAGCCAATTTTGTGGGCTTCTAGGAGCACCACCGAGAGGCCTTTCTGCGCCAATTCGATGGCTGTGTTGAGGCCAGAGAACCCTCCGCCGACAATGCAAACATCAGCCCGCAGCTCGCCCTCCAGGGTGGGGTAGGCCAGTTGGCGATTGCTGCTGGCGGCGTAATAGGAGTTGGCGTGTTGGCTGCTATGAGCGGGCTGGTGAACGCGGGCGTTCATGTGTGGAATCCTGATTATTATGTTTGGAAAATTTTACGAAGAATAAGCGCGGGGTTTAGCAAACGCCAAGAGGTAATCGGCAATTAACCGGTTTTTTGTCGATTAATCGGCCCGCTTCCTCGAAATGGGCTGTCGTGCGGTTACTATGCCGGCCACTGTTTCAGGACCCTACCCATGAGTTGCACCCGCCGCAAAATCGACCAGCTGCGTTTGCAGATTCCCAGTTTCGCCTGTGTGCCGGGTTGTCACGACTGCTGCGGCCCGGTGACGGCCTCGTCCGAAGAAATGTCGCGCCTGCCGGTAAAAAGTGACGCCGCGCACGACGCCGCCTTGGCCGAATTCAATTGCGTGCACCTAGGCCCGCAAGGCTGCACGGTGTATGACCAGCGGCCGCTGATTTGCCGGCTGTTTGGCACCACGGCCAGCCTGCCGTGCCCGCGTGGCCAAGGCCCGGAGCAGATGATTGAGCCTGCAGTAGAGCAGCAGGTGCATAACCTGATTGCTAGCACGCGCCAGGTGCTGGTGTAGGTTGGCGCAGCGATACTCAAAGCGTTAGCTGCGGCCGGCTCCCCGTGCTACTCGGCAATCGGCAGGCTCAGGCTCTCTTTCACTTCTTCCATGACGATGTAGCTCTTCGACTCGCGCACGTGCGGCAGCTTGAGCAGGATGTCGCCGAGCAATTTGCGGTAGCTGGCCATCTCGTTGATCCGTGCCTTCACCAAGTAGTCGAAATCCCCGGACACCAGGTGGCATTCCAGCACGTGCGGCAGCTTCAGCACGGCGCGGCGGAACTCCTCAAAAGTATCGCCAGATTTGTAATCCAGGCTGATCTCGACGAACACCAGCAGGCTGGCCTTGAGCTGCTGCGGGTTAAGGCGGGCGTGGTAGCCCATGATGATGCCTTCACGCTCCAGGCGGCGCACGCGCTCGGTACAGGGCGTGGTCGACAGGCCAACCCGCTCGCCCAGCTCGGTAAAGCTGATACGCCCATCTTCCTGCAGGATGCGCAGGATGTTGCGGTCGATTTTGTCCAGTTCACGACGGCTCTGATGCTGAGTGCGCACGGTGGATACCCCTCTGTATAAGGCGATATTGCCAATAATTGTCGCCAAATATAGCTATTTATATAGTGAAAAGCACTGCTGATCTCTTCCTATACTGCGCTCAATTGTGATCTCAAGAATTATCCGTCGCGCTGGGTCGCGACGAGGAGAGCGGCATGCGGGTTCTAGTTCTCGGTAGCGGTGTGATTGGTACAGCCAGTGCGTATTACCTGGCTCGTCAGGGCTTTGAAGTGGTGGTGGTCGATCGGCAGAACGCGCCGGCCATGGAAACCAGCTTCGCCAACGCCGGCCAGGTGTCCCCGGGTTACGCCTCGCCGTGGGCTGCGCCTGGCGTGCCGCTGAAAGCCATCAAGTGGTTGCTGCAGAAGCATGCGCCCCTGGCGATCAAAGCCACCACCGATATCGATCAATACCTGTGGATGGCGCAAATGCTGCGCAACTGCACCGCCAGCCGTTATGCGGTGAACAAGGAACGCATGGTGCGCCTGTCCGAGTACAGCCGCGACTGCCTTGACGAACTGCGTTTGGAAACCGGTATCGCTTATGAAGGCCGCAGCCTGGGCACCACTCAGCTGTTCCGCACCCAGGCGCAACTGGACAACGCCGCGAAAGATATCGCCGTACTCAAGCAATCAGGCGTGCCTTTCGAACTGCTCGACCGCGCCGGTATTGCCCGTGTTGAGCCGGCCTTGGCCGCTGTGACCGACAAGCTGGCGGGCGCCCTGCGCCTGCCGAATGACCAGACCGGCGACTGCCAGATGTTCACCACAAAACTTGCCGAGATGGCCAAGGCGCTGGGGGTGGAATTCCGTTTCGGTCAGGATATTCAGCGCATTGAGGCCGTGGGCGACCGGGTTAATGGCGTATGGATCGACGGCAAACTGGAAACTGCTGACCGTTACGTGTTGGCGCTCGGCAGCTTTAGCCCGCAACTGCTCAAACCGCTGGGGATCAAGGCGCCGGTGTACCCGCTCAAGGGCTACTCCTTGACGGTGCCGATCACCAACGCGGCCATGGCGCCGACTTCGACCATCCTCGATGAGACCTACAAAGTCGCCATCACCCGTTTCGACAACCGTATTCGTGTTGGCGGCATGGCGGAAATTGCCGGTTTCGACCTGAGCCTTAATCCACGTCGTCGTGAAACCCTGGAAATGATCACCGCCGATCTTTACCCACAAGGTGGCGATCTGACCCAGGCCGAATTCTGGACCGGTTTGCGGCCTGCCACCCCGGATGGCACGCCGATTATTGGGGCCACCCGCATGCGTAATTTGTTCCTCAACACCGGTCACGGCACACTGGGCTGGACCATGGCCTGCGGCTCCGGCCGCCTGCTTGCTGATCTGATGGCGAAAAAGCGTCCGCAGATCAGTGCCGAAGGTCTGGATATTTCCCGTTATAGCCGTTCCCAGGAGACTCACAAGCATGTCAGTACAGCGCCTGCTCACTGAAACCCGTCACAGCGAAATTGTTATCCATAACGGCACGGTCTATCTGGCCGGGCAATTGGCCGACGATTACAGCGGCGACATCGTGCAGCAAACCCGCGAAACCCTGGCCAGTACAGACCGTTTTTTGGCCGAGGCCGGCAGCGACAAGTCGAAAATCCTCTCCGTGACCATCTACTTAAAGGATATGGCGCGCGACTACGCGGGCTTCAATCAGGTCTGGGATGCTTGGGTGGCCCCTGGCGCTGCGCCAGCCAGGGCATGCGTGGAGGCGAACATGTACAAGCCTGAGGTGTTAGTCGAAATCACCGTGGTGGCAGCGCTATAGCGCCTGTTATCCGGGACCGCCTTACGGGCCATTGCGGCGCAACGCTAAAATGGCTCCCGCCATTTTTAAGACTGATACCTGCCGACAGCCGAGAACCCCATGCGCCCCGCCCGTGCCCTGATTGACTTGCAAGCCCTGCGTGATAACTACCAACTGGCCCGCGAGCTGAGCGGCGCGCGCGCGCTGGCGGTGATCAAGGCAGATGCCTATGGCCATGGCGCGGTGCGCTGTGCACAAGCACTGCAGGCGCAAGCGGATGGCTTTGCCGTAGCCTGTATCGAAGAGGCACTGCAGTTGAGCGAGGCCGGTATCGGCGGGCCGATCCTGTTGTTAGAGGGTTTTTTCGAGGCCGACGAGCTGCCGCTGATTGAACAACACGGGCTTTGGTGTGTGGTGCATTCGTGGTGGCAGCTTGAAGCGATTGAGCGCAGCACGCTCAGCACTCCGCTGACGGTCTGGTTGAAAATGGACAGCGGCATGCACCGAGTCGGCTTTCACCCGGCGGAGTACCAGGCGGCGTATCAACGTCTGTTGGCCAGTGGCAAGGTGGCGAAGGTCGTGTTGATGAGCCACTTTGCTCGCGCCGATGAGCTGGATTGTCCGCGCAGCGAGGAGCAACTGGCGGTGTTTCAGCAGGCGCGCGAAGGGATTGTGGCCGAAGTCAGCCTGCGCAACTCGCCGGCACTGTTGGGTTGGCCAAGCGTTCCCAGTGACTGGGTGCGCCCTGGCATCATGCTCTATGGCGCTACGCCGTTCGAGCAGGCGCAAGCTGTGGCGGCGCGCCTGCAACCGGTGATGACCCTGGAATCGAAGATCATCATCGTGCGCGAACTGCCGGCCGGCGAGCCGGTGGGCTATGGCGCGCGCTTTATCAGCGAGCGGCCGACTCGGGTCGGAGTGGTTGCTATGGGCTATGCCGATGGTTACCCGCGGCATGCGCCGACCGGTACGCCAGTGGCCGTGGACGGCCAGCTGACCCGGCTGATCGGCCGGGTGTCGATGGACATGCTCACCGTCGACCTCACCGACTTGCCGCAGGCTGGCCTGGGCAGTCGGGTCGAACTCTGGGGTAAACAGGTGCTGGCCAGCGACGTGGCGCTGCAGGCCGGCAGCATTCCCTACCAGCTGTTTTGTAACCTGCGGCGGGCGCCGCTGCTCTATCTCGGGGGCTGAGTATGTCGCTGTAGACGAGTTTGAACGCGAGTGTTGTAAATTCTGAACGCTATGCCATGATACGGCCACATTTCCGTATCTTCCCGAGGGGGACTCCAGCATTGGACGTCGGTGTTCGACTGCAATCCATTCGTAAACTCAAAGGCCTTTCCCAGCGTGAACTCGCCAAGCGGGCAGGCGTCACCAACAGCACCATTTCGATGATCGAGAAGAACAGCGTAAGCCCCTCGATCAGTTCGTTAAAAAAGGTGCTGGCGGGTATCCCGATGTCGCTGGTGGAGTTTTTCTCCCTGGACGCGGAGCAGGATGCTCAGATCCAGGTGGTCTATCGGGCTGCTGAGCTGACTGATATCTGCAGCGGTGCCATCACCATGAAGCTGGTGGGGAAGGCGCACCCGAGCCGGGCCATTTCCTTCCTCGATGAAACCTACCCTGCGGGCTCAGACACTGGCGACGAGATGTATGCCCACGAAGGTGAAGAGGCAGGCATGCTGGTCTCCGGCCAGTTGGAACTGACCGTCGGCAGTGAAGTGTTTATCCTCGAAGCCGGTGACAGTTACTACTTCGAGAGCAGTAAACCGCATCGCTTCCGTAATCCGTTCGAGCAGCCTGCGCGGTTGATCAGCGCGACTACGCCGGCCACCTTCTAAATAACCCTGCGGCAATCTGAGCGGTTTCAGCGCTCGCGGCTTGCCGTTATACTGCGTTCTGCTCGCGAAACCGTGGCCGCGAGCGTGACTAGCCACGAAGAGGGTGTACCGTGAACCTGATTAAAAAAATCCTGGTAGCCCCTGCTACCGTATTGGCCCTGTGGGCAGTGACTGCTCAGGCCACGACCGACGATGCCATTGCCGAGCGACTGAAGCCGGTTGGCCAAGTCTGCGTGATGGGTGAAGAGTGCAAGGGTGTGGGTGCTGTCGCTGTTGCCGCTGGCGGCGGTGCGCGTACTGCCGATGACATCATTGCTAAGCACTGCGGTGCCTGCCATACCCCAGGTATTCTAGGCGCGCCAAAAATTGGCGATACCGCTGCATGGAAAGAGCGTGCAGATGCACAGGGCGGCCTCGACGGCATCCTGGCCAAGGCGATTTCCGGCATCAACGCCATGCCGCCTAAAGGCACTTGCGCGGATTGCTCGGATGACGAGCTGCGTGGTGCAATCCAGAAGATGTCCGGCCTGTAATACGCCTGGCACTGCTGTAAAAAAGCCGCCTGATCAGGCGGCTTTTTTGTGCGTGCCATCCATGGCTGGTCATCCTGCAAGCCGTCGACTGCGACGACGAAAAGGACCCTCGGCCACTTTTGGGTGCGCAGTTGTTACTCGATAAAACTGACCTGGCCATCTTTGAGCGAGCCGATGCGGGCCAGTGACTCAATGCGATAACCTTTTTCGTCCAGTTCGGCGCGGCCGCGCTGGAACGACTTTTCAATCACCACGCCAATCCCGGCGATGCTGGCGCCCGCCTGACCGATCAGGTCGATCAAGGCGTGGGCTGCATGGCCGTTGGCGAGAAAGTCGTCGATCAGCAGTACGTGATCATCGGCGCTCAGGTGCTTGGCCGAGATCGCCAGGGTGCTTTCGGTCTGCTTGGTGAAGGAAAACACCTTGGAGGTGTACAGGTTGTCTGTGAGCGTCAGTGACTGGTACTTGCGGGCAAAAATCACTGGCACGCCCAGTTCCAAACCAGCCATAACCGCCGGGGCAATGCCGGAGGCTTCGATGGTGACAATCTTGGTGATACCAAGGCCGGCGAAGCGCTTGGCAAATTCGTGACCGATCTGTTGCATCAATGCCGGATCAATCTGGTGATTGAGAAAGGCATCGACCTTGAGTACGTGCTCCGAGAGCACGGTGCCTTCATCGCGAATCTTCTGTTTCAGCGCTTCCACGCGGTAACCCTCTTCAGTGATGTGGTGCCCGATGTGTCGAGCTGTATCGGTTGGCGTGAGCCGCGCCGTGGCGCCGCTCAGGCTAAAAATTGACAGGTCGGTTGGGCTTCGCGGTGCTGCGCGCCAACTGACCTGATGGTTTATTACTTGTTCAGCAGTGCGCGCATATTGGCCAACGCCGAGTTACCGGTAGCCGCTTTGACCTCCGGGGGTGCGTCTTCCAGGCCTTCCCAGACCAGGTCCTCGGGCGGCAGCTCATCGAGAAAACGGCTCGGTGAGCAGTCGATGATTTCGCCGTACTGCTTGCGCTTGGCAGCGAAGGTCATGGTCAGGTTACGCTTGGCGCGGGTGATGCCGACATAGGCCAGGCGACGTTCTTCTTCAACCGTATCGGCCTCAATGCTGGAGCGGTGCGGGAGGATTTCCTCTTCTACGCCGAGGATATACACCGACGGGTACTCCAGCCCCTTGGAGGCATGCAGGGTCATCATCTGCACGCCCTCGGCGCCGTCCTCTTCTTCCTGCTGGCGTTCGAGCATGTCGCGCAGCACCAGTTTGCCGATGGCGTCCTCGATGGTCATGTCACCGTCTTCGTCGCGCTCCAGGGTGTTCTTCAGCGCTTCGACGAGGAACCAGACGTTGCCCATCCGCGCGTCTGCGACCTTGTCGTTGGAGGCGTTCTGCCGTAGCCAGTTCTCGTAGTCGATATCCATGACCATGCTGCGAATCGCTGCAATGGGATCATTCTGAGCACACTCCTGGCGCACCCGGTCCATCCACTTGGTGAAACGTGCCAAGCGTTCGGTATAGCGCGCATCCAGGCTTTCGCCCAGGCCAATTTCACCGGCGGCGGCGTACATGCTGATTTTGCGCTCGGTGGCGTAGTTGCCGAGCTTTTCCAGGGTGGTGGAGCCGATTTCGCGGCGTGGCACGTTGATCACCCGCAGGAAGGCGTTGTCGTCATCCGGGTTGACCAGCAGGCGGAAGTAACTCATCAGGTCCTTCACTTCCTGGCGGGCGAAGAAGCTGGTGCCGCCCGAGAGGCGATAGGGGATTTGATGGTGCTGCAGTTTCAGCTCCATCAGCTTGGCCTGGTAGTTGCCGCGATAGAGGATGGCGTAGTCGCTGTAAGGGCGTTCGGTGCGCAGGTGTTCGGTGAGGATTTCCAGGGCGACCCGCTCGCATTCGGCGTCTTCGTTGCGGCAGCGGATCACACGGATCTCATCGCCCATGCCCATCTCGCTCCACAGCTGCTTTTCAAACTCATGCGGGTTGTTGGCGATGAGGATGTTGGCGCACTTGAGGATACGGCTGGTTGAGCGGTAGTTCTGCTCGAGCATCACCACCTTCAGCGAGGGGTAATCCTCTTTCAGCAGCATCAGGTTTTCCGGGCGCGCGCCGCGCCAGGCGTAGATCGACTGGTCGTCGTCGCCCACCACGGTGAACTGATTGCGCATGCCCACCAGCAGCTTTACCAGCAGGTATTGGCTGGCGTTGGTGTCCTGGTATTCATCGACCAGCAGGTAGCGAATGCGGTTTTGCCATTTTTCTAGAATGTCTGAGCGTTCCTGAAACAGCTTTACCGGCATCAAAATCAGGTCGTCGAAATCCACCGCGTTGTACGCCTTGAGCGTGCGTTGGTAGTGCAGGTAGACGATGGCCGCTGTTTGCTCTTTAGGGTTACGCGACTCGGCCAGGGCCTGTTCGGGCAGGACCAGGTCGTTTTTCCAGCTGCCGATGTAGTTCTTGATCTCATCGATGCCGTCGTCGCCGGCATATTCCTTTTGCATGATGTCCGACAGCAGCGCCTTGATATCGCCCTCGTCGAAAATCGAGAAACCCGGCTTGTAGCCCAGCGCCGCGTATTCCTTGCGGATGATGTTCATGCCCAGGTTGTGGAAGGTCGACACCGTTAGGCCACGCGCCTCAGGGCCTTTGAGCAGCGTGCCGACACGCTCCTTCATCTCGCGCGCCGCCTTGTTGGTAAAGGTCATGGCGACGATGTGGCGGGCCTGGATGCCGCAGTTCTGCACCAGGTGAGCAATCTTGCGGGTGATCACGCTGGTCTTGCCGGAGCCAGCACCGGCGAGCACCAAAAGAGGGCCGCCGACATAATTCACGGCTTCCTGCTGCCGGGGGTTCAGTCGGGACATCAAATCAATCGTCAGGGGAAATGGGCGGGCATTTTAACAGGCCTGAGGCTTTCTGCCGTGACCATCTGGAAGTGTGTTGCAGTGCACGTAATGGCCAACCGCCAGGCTTGGCTAATTTGTGCAATCCAGTACTCTGGTGCCACTTCTGGCACCTTGCCTGGCCGCAGGATGCGCCGCAGACACATGGATGTGCGTGATTAGACGTCGATTACGACGCATTCGAGCGTTATTGCTGCTCTTTATTTGTGCTGTGGGGGAAGTTGTTTGTCCGCGTTCGTCGAACCATTACGCCTACTCCTATTGGCGGAAACGCCCGCCTGGGCGCAGACCCTGCGCGAGCGCCTGAGTGCGCTGGGCAGTGGCTATGCGTTGATTACCGCGCCGTCCTGGGACGCGGCCAGCGCGCTGTTCGATAACCCCCATAACGCGTTGCTGCTGACCACCGCCGCCAACCTGCCGGCCACGGGCCACTGTGCCCTGCCGATTATCCTGCTGCTGGAGAGTGAACCCACAGCTGTGCCTGAGGATGTATGCGACTGGCTGGTGCACGACCAGCTCAGTGTCGAGGTGCTGCGCCGCTGCCTGCGCTATGGGCGCGAACGCGCTCGCCTTAACGCCGCTGTGCAGCGTCTGGCCGAACAGGATGCACTGACCGGGATTGCCAATCGTCAGGGCTTTCAGGCCCTGCTCGCCGCTCGCTTGAGTGAGCAAGGCGGGCAGGGGCTGACCCTCGGCCATCTCGATCTGGATAACTTCCGCCGCGCCAACGATGCGCTTGGCTATCAGGGCGGCGACAGTTTGATTCTGCAGGTGGTGGCGCGGATCAAGGCGCAGCTGCAAGACAGCGACCGGGTGGCGCGCCTGGGCAGTGATGAATTTGCCTTGTTGCTCGACAGTCGCCGCGACCCGCAGCGCGCCGAGCGCCTGGCCATGCAGTTGAGTGAAGCCCTTGGCGAGCCTTACTGGATCAATGGTGAAAGCCTGCTGATTGGTTGCAGCCTGGGGCTGGCCCATTCGCGTCCCGGCAGCAGTGCGGACACATTGATGTGGCATGCGCACATCGCCATGCAACAGACCAAAAGTCAGCAAGGCTGCAGCTTTTATTTATACGACGAGCGGGTCAACCGCAGTGCGCGCAACCAGGCCGACCTGGAAAGCGAGCTGCGCCGTGCTCTGCGTCGCGACGAATTGGAGCTGCATTACCAGCCGCGTTTGTGTTTGCAGAGTGGACGCATCGTCGGCCTAGAGGCGCTGGTGCGCTGGCAGCACAGCGAGCACGGCCTGTTGGCGCCTAACGAATTTATCCCGCTGGCCGAGGAAAGCGGGCTGATTGTGCCGCTCGGTTACTGGGTTATTTCGCGTGCCTTGCGTGACATGCAATGGCTGCTCGGGCGGGGTGTGCCGCCGCTGCACATGGCGATCAACCTATCGTTCCATCAGTTTCAGGACAGCCAGCTGCTGCCCACGCTTAGCCGGCTGATCGAAGAGCGTGGCGTCGACGCACAATGGTTGGAGTTCGAGCTGACGGAAACTGCCGTGATGCGCCGCAGTGATCAGGTGCGGCAGACCATGCTGGCCCTCGGGCGCCTCGGTGTGCGGTTTTCGCTCGACGATTTTGGCACCGGCTTCTCCTCCTTCGTGCACCTCAACAACCTGCCAATCACCTTGCTGAAAATCGATAAGAGTTTTGTCGGCGGCATGGATGAACGCGCAGAGAACCGTCAGCTGGTGCGGGCGATGATCAACCTGGCGCACAACCTTAATCTGCAGGTGGTCGGTGAAGGCGTGGAAAACGCCGAGCAGCTGGCGCTGTTGCGTGAGTACGGCTGTGATCAGGCGCAGGGGTATCTGATAAGTAAGGCCCTACCGCTCAGCGAGCTGGCGCGGTTTTTGGTGTTTGGCATGCGTCAGACGCTGCTGGGGATGAGCAACAGCTGAGCGACTCGCTGATGTAAAAAGGCCCGCACGTGCTGCGGGCCTTTTTGTTTTAAGGCTTTACTGCGCCGCCTTGGCCTGGCGTTGCGCCAGTTTCTGCTGGCGGTAGCTGATAGCGGCCGGTGGTACGGCGGTGACTTTGCCGGTTTCCAGCCAGCGCTTGAGCCGGTTGGCGTCGGCCATGTGGGTGTACTTGCCGAAGGCATCGAGCACCACAAACGCCACGGGGCGCTTATTCATCACGGTGTTCATCACCAGGCAGCGGCCGGCTTCACCGGTGTAGCCGGTCTTGCTCAGCTGCACGCTCCAACCCGGCTTGCGCACCAGGTTGTTGGTGTTGCGAAAGCCGAGGGTGTAGTTGGGTTTGCGGAACGCCTGGGTTTTTTCCGAGGTGGTGGTGAACTGGCGGATCAGCGGGTACTGGTTCGCGGCCTTGAGCATCAACACCAGATCGCGGGAGTTGGAGACGTTGTGCTCCGACAGCCCGGTCGGCTCGACGAAGTGCGAATGAGTCATGCCCAGCGCTTTGGCCTTGGCATTCATCGCCGCGACAAAGGCCGTGTGGCCACCTGGGTAGTGGTGCGCTAGGCTCGATGCGGCGCGGTTCTCCGAGGCCATCAGGGCCAGCAGCAACATGTCGCGGCGGCTCAGCTCGCTGCCAATGCGCACGCGGGAGAACACCCCGCGCATTTCCTGGGTGTCGCGAATCATGATCGGCAGTTGCTGATCCAGTGGCAGCTTGGCGTCGAGGGTGACCATGGCCGTCATCAGTTTGCTGACTGAGGCAATCGGCACCACGCTGTCGGCGTTACGCTCGTAGAGCACCTGATTGGTTTGCAGGTCGACCAGCAGGGCGCTGCCGGCGGCTAGGTCTTGCTGTTTTGGCGTGGCGGCCTGGGTATTCGATGCAACTACAACGCTGCTGCAGATCAGCAGCAGGCTTACGAGCGAATGGCGGATTTTCACGGCGGGCTTCACGGGCAGTTTGAGGGAGCGTAGCGCTGCCAAGTATACGGACATCCGTGCCGGCGCTTGAATGGCCGCCGCGTTAAATTGTCATCCGTGCGCGTTATAGTGCGCGCGCTTTTATGCGTGTGAGTTGCCCCATGTCGGAATTATCAGCCCCCATCCAGCCCCCTGCGGTCAGCCTGCGTGAAGCCTTCTGGTTTTGGTTGAAGCTCGGCCTGATCAGCTTCGGCGGGCCGGCTGGGCAGATCGCGATCATGCATCAGGAATTGGTCGAGAAGCGCCGCTGGTTGTCCGAGCGGCGTTTTCTGCATGCGCTGAATTACTGCATGTTGCTGCCGGGGCCGGAGGCGCAGCAGCTGGCCACCTATATCGGCTGGCTGCTGCACCGCACCTGGGGCGGTGTGATGGCTGGGGTGCTGTTCGTGCTGCCGTCGCTGTTTATCCTGATCGGCCTGTCGTGGCTGTATATCGCTTATGGCGATGTGCCGCTGGTGGCGGGGATTTTCTACGGGATCAAGCCGGCGGTCACCGCGATTGTCATGCAGGCGGCCTGGCGCATCGGCTCGCGGGCACTGCAGAACAACTGGCTGTGGGGGATTGCCGGGGCGTCCTTTGTTGCGATTTTTGCCTTCAACCTGCCGTTCCCGTTGATCGTGCTGGGCGCGGCGCTACTCGGCTACCTCGGTGGTCGTCTGCTGCCGCAGCAGTTCAGCCTGGGCGGTGGGCATGCGCCGCAAAACACCTCATACGGCCCAGCGCTGATCGATGACAACAGCCCGCCGGCTGCGCATACGCGCTTTCGTGCCTCGCGCCTGGCGCTGTTGTTGCTCAGTGGTGCGCTGCTCTGGCTGCTGCCGATGGTCCTGCTGACGGCGTTGTATGGCTGGGACGGTACGCTGACGCAGATGGCCTGGTTCTTTACCAAGGCGGCCTTGCTGACCTTCGGTGGTGCCTATGCAGTGCTGCCGTATGTCTACCAGGGCGCTATCGGCCATTACGGCTGGTTGACACCGACGCAGATGATCGACGGTCTGGCGCTGGGGGAAACCACGCCGGGGCCGCTGATTATGGTGGTGGCGTTCGTGGCCTTTGTCGGGGCGTATTTGCAGCCGGTATTCGGCGGTGATTCGGGCTTTGTCAGCGGCGCAGTGGCGGCGGCGCTGGTTACCTGGTTTACCTTTCTGCCGTCTTTTCTGTTCATCCTCGCCGGTGGGCCGTTGGTGGAGTCGACCCACGGTGAGCTGAAGTTCACCGCGCCACTGACCGCGATTACCGCGGCCGTGGTGGGGGTGATCCTTAATTTGGCGCTGTTCTTTGCCTACCACGTGCTGTGGCCGCAGGGCTTTGCCGGCGTTTTTGACTGGCCTTCGGCGCTGATCGCCTTGGCGGCGGCGCTGGCGCTGCTGCGCTTCAAACGTGGGGTGATGGAGGTGCTGCTGGTGTCGGCCCTGGCTGGGCTGGCGGTGTATCTGCTGCGGTGAGGTCGCACAGGCATGCACGACCCGTAGGGTGGGTTAGGCGCTTGTTGCGATTGGGGTTGTCTTGGGCTTTACGCTGCGCCGTAACCCACCATGGCTGCACGCCAGCTAACGCCTGGTGGGTTACGCGACGCATCTAGAGTCGCAGCGCCTGAGGGTGCGGAGCAGGGCGTCGCGAACCCACCCTACGCATCTGCACCCTTATGGCTCACATAAACCAGCGGTATTCGCGTGCGCTGACTTCCTGCATAAAGGCCAGATGATCCTGGCGTTTGTTCTCGCAATAAACCATCACAAACTCCTCGCCCAGTCCCTGATTGACCACCGGATGGTCGCGCATGGCGCTGACTGCTCCGAGCATATCCTGAGGAAAGTCGATGCCGCTTTGGCGGTTCTCGTTGAGCGGGGCAATCGGCTCCTGGCCGGCATCCAGGCCGTGTTCCATGCCGGTGAGAATCGCCGCCAGTACCAGATAAGGGTTGGCGTCGGCGCCGGCCAGGCGGTGTTCGATGCGCAGGTTCTTGCCGTCCGATTCGGGGATGCGGATGCACGCGTCGCGGTCCTCATAACCCCAGCTGGCGCGGCTGGCGGCGTTGACCATGGCGCCGTAGCGGCGGAAGGCATTGTGGTTGGCGGCGAAGATCGGCATGCAGTGCGGCAGCAGTTCCAGGCATCCGGCCACGGCGTGGCGCAGCGGGCGCTGCTCGTCGGCGGCTAGCAGGTTGTTGCCGGCAGCGTCATACAGGCTGACGTGCACATGCATGCCGCTGCCTGGCGCGTGCAGGTAGGGCTTGCTCATAAAGCTGGCACGCTGGCCGTGCTTGAGCGCCACGCCACGGGTACTGCGGCAGAACAAGGCGGCCCAGTCAGCGGCGCGCAGGCCGTCGTCACAGTGGCCGAAGTTGATCTCGAACTGGCCGGGGCCGAGTTCGGCGGTGATTACGTTGGCGTCCACGCCCTGTTCATTGGCGGCGTCGACGATCTCGTGCAGCACATCGCTAAAGCGCGACAGGCGCTCGATGTGCATGTTCGGCTGGTCGTCGGCATCGTCGCACAGCGGGTCGCGGGGGAACTGCGGCAGGCCGTCTTGCAGCTTGCGATCAAACAGGTAGAACTCCAGCTCAAACGCCACCACCGGACGAATGCCGCGTGCTTCGAGGCGCTTGAGCACACGGGCGAGTACTTCACGCGGCTCGAATTCGATCGGTGCTTGCGTGCCATCGGAGCTGATCAGCATTTGCCCCAGCGGCTGGCTTTCCCAGCGTACCGGCTTGAGGGTGCCGGGGATCAGTCGGCGCGGCGCATCCGGGTCGCCATCGTTGAAGCAGTAATCGCCAATCGGGTGCAGGCCGCCCTGTACGCCGAGCAGCACGCAGTTTTGCGGGATTTTCAGCGGGCTGCCGGCGGCAACCTTCTCCAGCATGTCTATGGGGTAACGCTTGCCGTAGAAATGCCCGGGAATATCCAGGCTGATCAGGTCGACATAACGCACGTCTGGGTGAGCGGCGCGGAAGGCGCGAACTTCGCTAAGCAGGTCGGGGAATGCGGTTGTTATTGTCATGGCGGTATCTGCGCGGGTCAGTTGAAGACCCAGAGCACTCTGGTGAGGGAATCGGTTAGGTTGGCGTAGCGGAACTGCGCATGCGGCGGTAGTTGGAAGCTGTCGTTGGGGCCGAGGGTGACCGGCTCGGCGTCGTCGCCGTACCAGATCGTCAGTTCGCCCTCTAGGACAAAGCCGCCTTGCTCGTCGCTGTCGTTGAGGTGGCCTTCGCCGCTGCTCGCCCCCGGTTGCAGGAAGCTTTCGAGCATGGAGAACCCGGCCGAGATGCTGGGGGAGGCCAGCACGTCGGTGATGCCGCCGGCGTAGTAGAGCGTGCGGCGCTCATCTGGACGGGTTACCCAGGGCACGGCGCGCGGCTTGCTCAGGCTATAGAAATAGGTGGTCGGCACGCCCAGGGTTTCGCTGATGGCGGTGAGGTCCGCCACGGTTGGGCGCGACAGGCCGCGCTCAACCTGCGACAAAAAACCTACTGAACGGTCGATGCGCGCGGCCAACTCACCGAGGGTGAGATTTTTATGCTTGCGCAGGTCGCGGATCAGGATCGCCAGACCTTCGACTTCTTCCTGCATGTCCATGGTCAACTTCCTTAAATGACATCGCGCAGGCGATACCAGGCCTTGCCGACGGCTTCGATCGGCGCCGCGAGTAGATCGCCGCCGGGAAAGCGCGGATTGCTCAGGCCTTGGTACAGCTCTAGCAGGTCGGCGTCACCAAGGATCGCATCGCTTACCGCGCGGGCGGCCGCCAAGGTCGGCAGGATGCCGTGGCCGGAGAAGCCTTGTAGCCAGTACTTCTGCCCACTGCGGCCGACATCCGGGGTACGGTGCATGGTGCAGTCGATATGCCCGCCCCAGCCGTAGTCGATCTGCACGCCGCGCAGTTGCGGGAATACCCGCTCCAGATACGGCCGTGTGGCCGCCGGCACATCCTTGGGGATGCCGCCGAGGTAGGTGCAGCCGCCGCCGAACAGCAGGCGGTTGTCTGGGGTGACGCGGAAGTAGTCCGGCACGAACTGGTTATCGATGGCGCAGGTGCCTCGCGGGAACAGCGAGCGGGCCAGTTCCGGGTCGAGCGGCGCGGTGGCCACTTGGTAGGAGCCCACCGGCAGCAGGCGTTTCGCCAGCGGCGGGTCGAGGCGGTCGATATAGGCGTTGCAGGCCAGTACCAGCAGGTCGCTGCGCACCTCGCCTGCTTCAGTGCGCGCCACATAACCTTCTGCGGTTTCGCGGTAGTCCAGCGCTTTGCTCTGCTCGAAAATCTGTCCGCCGGCTTTTTCGATGGCATCGGCCAGGCCCTGGGCCAGTTTCAGCGGGTTAAGGTGGGCGGCGCCGCTGTCGTGCAGGGCGGCCAGGTAGCGTGGGCTGGCGATCCACTCGGGGAGTTCGGCCTGAGGGATAAAGCGCAGTTGCGTGTAGGCGTACTTCTGCTCGGCCTCTTCCAGGCTCTCCTGCAGTTGGCGCACGCGGCGCGGCAACACGGCGGTGTAGATGGCGCCGGTGCGGTAATCGATATCGAAGTTGTGGCGCTCGGGTAGCTCGCGCATTTCCTCGGCGGCCCAGACCATGCTGTCCCACAAGCGGCGGGCGCGCTCCAGGCCCAGGGCCTTCTCGAAGGGCGGCATATCGCAGGACCACCCCGGCAGCGCCTGGCCGCCGTTACGCCCGGAGGCGGCCCAGGCCAGGCGGCTGGCTTCCAGGACGACGACCTTCTTGCCGGCCAGTGCCAGGCGTAACGCCGTGTGCAAGCCGCTGAAACCACCACCGATAATCAATACATCGCACTGCACCGCTTCCTGCAGGCGTGGGCGCAGCGGGATCGAGCCGGGGTAGGTGGCGGCATAGTAAGTGCCGATATGCTGGGCGGATTGCTTGAACATGGCGCGCCTCATGAAATTTTATTTAAATAATTTCATGAAAACTTACGCTATAAATTTCACAAAACCAAGCTTGAGTGGCGTTCAGTGCTCTTCCAATGAAAAAGGCCGCCCCTAAAAAGGGGCGGCCTTCGTGTATTTCGCGGATAGCGAAACCCGCTGTTACTTGGGCAGCACCACCGAGTCGATGACGTGAATCACGCCGTTGCTGGTCTCGATGTCTGCCGCGACGACCGAAGCACCATCGACGCTGACGCCATTGCTGGTATCCAGCATCAGTTCACCGCCTTGTACAGTTTTTAGCGCGGACTTACCGGTCAGGTCAGCCGCCATCAGCTTGCCCGGGACGACGTGGTAAGTGAGCACGGCCGTGAGCTTTTCCTTGTCGGCCAGCAAGGCGTCGAGGTCAGCCTTGGGGATTTTGGCGAATGCCGCATCATTGGGTGCGAAGACGGTGAACGGCCCCTCGCCTTTGAGGGTTTCAACCAGGCCGGCGGCGGTCACGGCGGTGACCAGCGTGTTGAACTGGCCGGCGGCGACAGCGGTGTCGACGATATCTTTCTTATCGCCGTGCATGTCGGCAAAGGCCGGCATTGCCGCAACGGTCAGGGTGGCCGTGGCCAGCATCAGCGTGCGCTTAAGGCGTTGGGTGGTCGAGCTGAGTTGAGCAAACATAAAAATCTCCTGATACAGGGTTATTTGTTTTGCACAACGTTTGTACAACAATTCCGCGCTGAGTTCCGGCTTTGACATGATTTGTAAAGCTTGATTGGCGCGCGCAGATGCCGGCAAACAGCTTGCCGGCAGTCTTAGACGGTTGCGGGTTTGTACTCGGTAGGCCGTTGGCGATAGGCCTAACGCACCTGATTACGCCCGCCATGTTTGGCGGCGTAAAGCGCTTGGTCGGCCTTTTCCAGCAGTTCGCTGGCACTCACGGGTGCCGCTTCGGTGGAGGCGATTCCGGCACTCAGGGTGACCGAGAATTCACTGCCGGCGGCGATAAATTTCAACTCGGCGAAGCGCTGGCGAATTTCATCGAGCACGCGCAGGGCTTGCTCGGCCGTGCAGTCAGGCAGCACCACGAGAAACTCCTCGCCGCCATAGCGGCCCAGGCTGTCGATGCGGCGTAGGCGTTGGCGCAGCAGGTTGGCTAGGGCGCGGATGACGTTGTCGCCGGCGGCATGGCCGTGGCTGTCGTTAACCTTTTTGAAGAAGTCGATATCCAGCATGGCCACGCTGGCCGGTTTGCCGCTGCGCTGTGTGCGCTCCAGCTCGACCGCCGCTTGCTCTTTGATGTCGGCGTGTTTGAGCAAACCGGTCAGGCTGTCGCGCGACAGGGCGTTGCTCAGCAGCCGTGCGCGTTGTGCGCGGGAGAATACGGCAGCGACCAGGGCGTTATCGGAAATGGGCTTGGTGACGAAGTCATCGCCGGCTTTGATCAGGGCATTCATCTGCCGGTTGATATCGGTTTCCGCCGACAGGTAGATGATCGGTACGCGTAGCCAGTCGTCATACATGCGGATGATCTGCGCCAGCTCGGGGCCGGTGCAGTTGGGCATGTTGACGTCCAGCAGGATCACTTCAGGGTTGAAGTTGCGCATATGGGTGAAGATTTCCGCGGGGTCATGCTGCATCTCCACCAGCATGTTGGCGCCACGCAGAATCAGGCTGAAGCGGCTGGCCAGCTCGCGGTCATCGTCGATGATCAGCACCCGGTAGGGTTCGCCTTGCTGCTGGGCGAAGCAGCGCTCCAGGCGATTTTCCAGCTGCGGGATGTCCACCGGTTTGGTGAAAAAGCCCATGGCACCGACGCGGACGGCCTCCAAGTGGGTGGCAAAGTCGTCTTGGGTGGTGGTTACCAGCAGGGGGAGCGGCTCGTCCAGGCGCTCTTGCAGGCTGGCAGCGTATGCCAGGCCAGTGAGGTTTTCGTCAGGCAGGTTAACGTCGAGGATCAGGGCGTCCGGGCGTTGCTGTTGCAAGGCATGATCGAGTTCGGCAATGCGGGTGAAGTGTTCGGCCTGGTAACCAAAGTTATTCAGGGTCAGGCGCATCGTTTCGCCGACAGCGTATTGATCTTCGAGGATGTAGATGCGCCGCTCACTCTGTGCTGATTTGCTCGGTGATGCGGTGGCGGGTGCGGGGCTTGGCTCCGGTTCAGGCTGGTACACCTGGCCGGCCAGTTGCTGCAGACTCTGGCTGAAGTCCTGCAGGCTCTGTTGCTCTTGTTGCAGGGTGGTCAGCCATTGCTCGGCCTCCTGCTCCAGCTCGCGGGCGCGTTGGCCAAGGCGGCTGAAACCGAAGGTGCCAGCGGATCCGGCGAGCTTGTGCAGTTGCTCACGTATGGTCTGCAGGCAGTGCAGCTGTTCGTGCGGGTCAGCGGTGTTTAACAGGTGCTCGGCGTCCTGCCCCAGTGCGGGCAAGTCTTCCTGCAGGCGCAAGGCGAAGGTCTCACTGAGTCGCTGCAGGTGTTGCTGTAGTTCTTGCGCCGGCGTTTTGATTTTACTCATGGGCCCGATTCCAGATAGTGCGCACCTGCGACGCCAGTTGCATGGGGTCGAAGGGTTTGATGATTACGTCACGGGCGCCAAGGCTGCAGTAATAGGCGATCTCTGCCGGCTGTACTTTGGCCGTCATAAAGGCCACGGGCACCCGGTTGATATCGATCAGCTGGGCGATTTGCGCCAGGGTTTGTGGGCCGTCCATGCCCGGCATCATTACGTCCAGCAGGATAAAGTCCGGCGCAAAGCCTTGCAGTTGGTCCAGGGCGTCCTGGCCGGAGGCGCAGCTGAGCACCTGAAAACCGCCTACGACCTCCAGGGCCAGCTTGGTCACTGCCTGGATCGAGGGGTCGTCTTCCACATGCAGGATGCGTCGTAGGTTAGGCATGCGGGGCGTCCTCGGGGCGGGGCGGTAAGTCGAGCGTGGTTGCCAGTGGCAGAGTAGTCAGTTCAAACCAGAAAGTCGCGCCATGACCGGGGCTTGAGTCGAAGCCAATCTGCCCGCCCATGCGCTCGATGATTTCCTTGCTGATCGCCAGGCCCAGGCCCGTGCCGCCTTTTTGCCGAGTGTCGGTGGCGTCGGCTTGGGAGAATTTGCTGAAGATCCGCGCCTGGAAGTTCTCCGGCACACCGGGGCCATGGTCGGTCACGCTGATGCGCACACGGTCGTCGTGTTGCTGCACGCGCACCTCCACTGTCTGCCCTTCGGGCGAGAACTTGGCCGCGTTCGATAGCAGGTTGGCCAGCACCTGGGCCAGGCGCAATGTGTCGACCTTTACCCGGGCCTGAGTGGCTGGGCCAAGGAGCTGCAGCTGCACGTGGTAATGGTTGGCGTACGGCTGGTTTTCTTTGATAGCTTGGTCAAGCAGGGGTTGCAAGGCGGCATCGTGCAGCTCGAAGAGCATCTTGCCGGCGACCAGTTTTTCCATGTCGAGCAGGTCATTGATTAGCAGGTTGAGGCGCTGGCTGTTGTCCTGGGCGATCTGCAGCATCTGCTGCATGCTGGCGGGCACTGCGCCTAGGGCGCCGCCGTTAACCAGGCCAAGGGAACCGGCGATGGCCGTCAGTGGGGTGCGCAGCTCATGGCTGACGGTGGAGACGAACTCGTCTTTCATCCGCTCAATGCGTTTGCGTTCTTCGATATCGCGGATCACCGCAATAAAGCGCCGTTCGCCCTGGTGGCTGATCTGCGAGACGGCCAGCTCGATGGTGAAGGTTTCGCCGTTTTTACGCCTGGCAGTGAGCTCGATGTCCCTGCCAAGCATCTGCTGGATGCCGGTTTTCAGGAAATGGCTGAGGTAGCGGGCGCGCATTGAGCGTTGCGGTTCAGGCAGCAGCAGGGTGGCGCGGTGCCCGGAGACTTCCAGGTGGCTGTAGCCGAAGATGCGTTCGGCGGCATGGTTGAAGGTTTCGATATAGCCCTGCTGGTCGATGGTGATGATGGCATCGAGCACGTTGTCGAGCAGGGTGCTCAGGTAATCCTCGCGTTCGCGGATGGCCATTTCGCTGGCGATACGTTCACTGAAGTCCTGAATCTGCGAGACGAAGTGCACGGGGTGGTTATTGCTGTCGCGTACCAGGGCCACGCTGAGCAACACCCAGATGATCCGGCCCTGGCTGTCCAGGTAGCGCTTCTCCATCTGATAGCTGTTGATCTCCCCGGCGACGAGCTCCTCGATATTGTGCAGGTCGGCATCCAGGTCATCAGGGTGGGTGATCTGCTGAAAGTCGCAGCACAGCAGCTGTTCGCGGCTATAGCCGAGCATCTCGCAGAGCTGATCGTTAACCTCCAGCCACTGACCTTGCAGGGACACCAGCGCCATCCCCTGGGGGGCGAGGCTGAAGGCGTTGCTGAAGCGTTGTTGGCTGACCCGCAGTTGGTCTTCCACCGCCTTGCGGTCGCTGAGATCCCAGATAAACCCGGAGATCCACTGCAGTTTGCCGTCGCTGTCGTATTCGCCACGACCCTTCTCGCGGACCCAGACACTGTGGCCGTTGGCGTGTTGCAGGCGGTAGGTCAGCTCGAAGGATTCCTGGTGCTCGATGGCGGTCACGGCCTGGTAGGTGATGGCCAGGTCATCGGGGTGTATCACGCTGGAGAAACTGCGTACGCGGTTGTTGATAAAGTCGCTGGCCGGATAGCCGCTGAGGGCCAGGATCTCCTCGCTCAGGTAGCTCATGCTCCAGTCGGCATCGTTGCGGCAGCGATAGACGGCACCTGGCAGGTTGGCCACCAGACCGCGAAAGCGGCTCTCGCTCTTTTGCAGGGCGCGGGTGGTTTGCTGTAGGTCGTTGATGTCGCTGGCGATACCCAGGTAGCCGTTGATGGCGCCATGGCTGTCACGCATGGCGCTGACGGTGAGGTTGATGGTGCGCGGTTCGCCGTTCTTGCACACATAGGTCCACTGGCGGGTTTCTGGCTCGCCCTTGGCGGGTATCCAGGTGAATACGGCCCAACCGCTAATCTCGTGGCCTTCCTCGCGGCTGAGCTCAGCGCCGCGGGCCTGGATTTCATCGGCCCGGTGGAACAGTGCCGGGCTGTGTTGACCAATCACTTCCGCGCTGCGGTAGCCCAGCAAACGCTCGGCCCCGGAGTTGAATAGGGTGATCAAACCATCGGTGTCACTGGTGATGATCGACACTCCGGTCGCGGAGTCGAGTACGGCCTGCAGAAAGCGCCGCGCCTCAAGGGTTTGTTCTTCGTGCTGCAGGCGCTCCAAGGTGGCGCCGACCCAGCGGGCGAACAGCCGCAGGAATTCTTCATCGGCCTCATCGAAGGCGCTCGGGCGTGCCTCGCTGGAGGCATAGCACAGGGTGCCGAAACGCCGGCCGGCGACCCAGATGCTGGTGCCGATATAGCTTTCCAGGGCAAACAGCGGGTAGCAGGGGTGCGCAGCATGGTCACTCTCGGCCATGTGCGCAATGGCGAGTACATCGTTGCCGCGTAGGGCGATGCTGCAGTAGGTGTCACCCAGGGCAAAGCACTGGTCGTCCTGCAGGCTGTCGGGCGGTGATACCTGGACCATCACCCGGTAATTCTGCGCCTCGATCTGGCTGATGATGCCGATCGGCATGCCATAGAATTGGGCGCCCAGTTGCAGGGCCTGACGTAGCTGTTCTTTCGTGCTCAGTTTAGGCAGCGCGGCGATTTCGTTGAGCGCGCGCAGGGCCGCCTGTTGGCGCTGCATACGTTGTTGGGTGAGCTCCCGCTGGCTGTCGCGGCGCAGCGCGTCAAACACCTGGCCCAGGGTGGTCAGCAGCGGTTGTAGCTGGGTGAAGAAGTCGGCGCTGTAACCGCCCTCGCGGTTGGCCAGGCCGAGCATGCCGAGCAACTCGCCGTTGGCGTGAATCGGCAGGCCGGCAAACGCCAGCAATGGCGGGTGCCCCGGAGGTAAGCCCGCGCTCTTGGGGTGGTTGGCGGGGTCATTGGTGATCAGCGGCTGGCCGCTGCAAATCACCTGGCCAAACAGGCTGTCGAGGTTGCGAAACTCCAGCCCCTGCGGCGCGTGGGCGTCATAAAAGGCGCGGGTGTCTGCGTCCCAGGCGATATTGCTGATGGCGAAGGTGCGCAGAAAACGCGCGCCGCGATCGTCGAGGAGAATTTCACCGACAAAGCCGAACTGGCTGGCGCTGACCTCGAGTGTGCGCACTAGCAGGTTGTCGAACGCTTCGCGCTGGTTGTCTGCGTTGATGTAAGCCGCTTGCGCCTCAGCGATTAGCGCCAGCAGTTGGCGTGATTCTTCTGTTTGCTGATTTTGCTCTTGTAAGTCGGCGTTGTGCCGGCGTATCACCTTCAGGCTGCTGTGCCGGGTGGCTTGCAGCAGCAATAGCAGCAGCGCTTCGGCGGCGAGCCAGGCCAGCAGCCATTTACCCACCAGCCAACGCTTGTCGCTTTGGTGCTGGCTGTGCAGGGGGCTGATATCACGCCAGGTCAGGGCCCGCATTGGGCTATCGATACCGCCCGCGCCGGGCGGGTAGCCACTCAAGCTGACCTGGTTGAGCAGGTAGGTGCGGCCTTGGTCGTCCAGTAACTTAAAGGTATCGCCGGCCTCGGGCGCCGGCAGGCGTTGCTGCGCTTGCCAGTGCTGCACCTGAACCTGGGAGAAGCCTGCCAGATGCCAGTAATCAGCCGCTGTAGAGAGGGCGTGCAGCCGCTCATTGCTGCCTGACGCGCGCAGCGGACGTTTGAGCAGCAGGGCAACCCCGGCATCCAGTTCGTGGTCCAGCTGTTGCAAGTTCTTCAGCACGTCGAGGCTGACTTCCAGCGCGCCGACGTTGGTCGGCCCCTCAAGGCTGTCTACGCGCAGCGGCACGATGGCGCGCATGCTCAGGCTTTGCTCATTACTCACCAAGCCGGCGGTCGTGGCGGATTGGCGCAGGCTGTCGAGCAGCATGGGCCGCTGCGTTGCGGGGCGGTCGCCAAACCATTGCGGCTTGTGCACCCGCAGCAGCACCTCGGCGGCCGGGGCCAGATGCACGTATAGGCTAAACGCGCGTGTGCCCTGCAGGCTGCGCCAGCGTGGAGCAAGGCGGGTATAGAGCTGGTTGCGAATGGCGTTAAGGCTCTGTATGTCGGGCTGCTCACGGCTTTGCAGTGCATAAGCCTGGCGCACCAGTTCGACCAGCCAGGCGTCGGCGGCGATGGTCTCGGCGAGCAATTGCGCCTGTTGCTGCAGCTCTTGCTGGCTGTTGCGCAGGGTCAGGCTTTGCAGCTCATGCTGCTTGGCAATTTGCAGGGTCCAGAGGGTTTGCTGCTGGTTTAACGCAAGGCCGCCCAGCACGCTGAAAAAGATCGCCAAACCGAGGCTGCCGAGGCCGACAACCCAGTTGATTGCGCTGGGTTTGCTCTGCTTATCCATTTATCAGCACCCTTGCGCGCTTACGCCTTAATACAGGCATTTAGGCGAGGCCTGCCAATCTGCGCAAGCGGGCCAGCTCGGGGCTGTCGTCGGCGCTGTTGAGCTCGCAAGCGGCTAAGCGCATGAGGATATTCTCGCGTTTGACGTTACTGCTGGACAGGCTGTAGCACGCACCGATCAGCTCGCGCAGGTGCATCGGCAGTTGCCATTGGGCCTTGATGCTGATGGCAAAGGGACCGCTGAACTGGTCGAGGGCCTGCATAATTTGGTCTTCGCTGAAGCTCTGGCCGCTGTCCTGCCACACCTGTGTCTGGTACAGCACACACAACTCACCCATGCGGTGCAGCAGGGCGGCACAGTGGAAGGGCGCCGGGTCCATGGCGCATTGTCGGGCGAGGCTGGTGCTGCGCTCGATCAGCTGTTCGGTGCTGTCCAGGTGCGCCTGGGCAAACAGGCTCAGCATGGGGTTCTCCAGTGCACTGGATTGGCGCAGCGCCAGGCCCATGGCCAGGTTGAGGCTGTTGTTCGCCCCCAGTTTTTGCAGGGCTTCGAGCAAGTTGGAGCAGGGCTTGCCGCCTGGGTTGTAAGCGCTGCTATTGGCGACGCCAAGCAGGCGGCCGCTGAGCGCCGGGTCGTGCTGCCATTCACTGGCCAGTTTGCGCAGATCAATTGGCTCGCCTTTGAAGCTTTGCAGGAGGCGGTCGCGCACATGCGCCTTGAGCGGTAATTGCAGTTCGCTACCGGACAGGCTGTGCAGGTGGGCAAGCAAGTCGTTCTGCGTGTCGCTGGCCCGCGGCGGTTGCCCGTCAATATCGGGCGGCAGCAGGGTTTCCAGGCTGGCGGCAACGTGCGCGGCCTGGAAGGGCTTGCTGATAAAGGCGCTGATCTTCAGGGCACGCACGGCCAGTACGCTGGCGCGGTCGGAGCGCCCGGTAATGACCACCAGCGGGGTGCTGCTGTTGTCGCGGCGTACCTGCTCAAGCAATCGGGTGCCGGGTCCGTCGGGCAGGTTCCAGTCACTGATGACCACGTCAGCCGGGCGTTGCTGCCATTCCTGGAGGGCGGCGCTAACACTGTCCAGGCAGACCACTTGGCAGCCGGGCCGCAAGCTGAGGACGATCTGTTTAAGCAGATCGGCGATCCAGCTGTCGTCTTCAAGAATCATTACAAGCATGCGTTAGGCCTAAGTGTGTGGCGTGTCAGAGCGGGATGCTAAACGTGCGGCCAGTTGGTCTGCAGGTTGAGGGCGCCCGAAATAATAGCCTTGGGCATGGTCACAGCCGAGTTGTTGCAGTAATTCGACTTGCTCGACCTGCTCAATGCCCTCGGCCAACACCTTAAGCCCAAGGCTATGGCCGAGAGCAATTACTGTACGGGTAATCGCGACATCGCTTGGGTCGTGCGGCAGACCGCTAATAAAGCTCTGGTCGATTTTTAGCTTGTGCACTGGCAGGCGCTTGAGCCGCGCCAGGGAGCTGTAGCCGGTGCCGAAGTCATCGATGGCCAAGCGTATACCGAGTGCGCGTAAACGCTGGAGCAAGGCCAGCGCCGCATCGGGGTTATCCATCACCGCGCTTTCGGTCACTTCCAACTCCAGGCAGGCGGGGTCGAGGCCGGTATCGCGCAGCACCTCGGCCACCCGTTGGTCCAATCCCCCGCGGCTGAACAGCCTGCTGGAGACATTCACCGCCACAAACTTCAGCGCGTAACCGGCGGCTTGCCAAGCCACCATCTGCCGGCAACTGTGCTCCAGCACCCAGGCATCGATAGCACTGATCAACCCTGTTTCTTCGGCAACCGGAATAAATTCGCCCGGCGCGACCAGCCCGCGCTGCGGATGCTGCCAGCGCACCAGGGCTTCGACGCCAATGACTTGCTGGTTGCGCAGGCAGATTAGGGGTTGGTAATAGACGCGCAGCTCTTGGTGATCCAGGGCGTGGCGCAGGGCACTGGCCAGTTCGACACGCTGATGCGCATGAGCGGTCAGTTCCTGGCTGTAAAATGCATAGCTTTCTCGGCCGCTGTTCTTGGCCTTGAATAGGGCTGAGTCGGCATTGCGCAGTATCTGTCCCACATCGTCGGCGTCGTCCGGGTACAGGCTGATGCCGATGCTGGCGGTGATAAACAGCTCTTGCTGATGAATCTTGAAGGCCGCACCCATGCACGTCTGCAGGCGCTGCGCCAGCACTGCCGCCTGCTCGGCGCTGCCGCAGCTTTCGTCGAGCAGGCCGAATTCGTCGCCGCCTAGGCGCGCCAGGGTCATGCGTTTACCGAGCTGCTGGCTAAGGCGCTCACCAACATCCTTGAGCAGCAGGTCACCGATGTTGTGGCCGAGGCTTTCATTGATGTGCTTGAAGTGATCAAGGTCGATCAGCATCACCGCCCCCGAATAGCCGTCAATGCGCCCACGTTCCAGGGCATGCTCGACGCGTTCGGTAAACAGTAAGCGGTTGGGCAGGTTGCTCAGCGGGTCGTGGTGCGCCAGGTAGTCCAGCTCTTGTTGCGAACGCTTCAGGGCGGTGATGTCGGAGAACACGGCCACGTAGTGGCTGACTTCGCCCTGCCCGTCGCGAATCTCGCGGATGCATTGCCACTGCGGGTAGATTTCGCCGCTCTTGCGCCGGTTCCACACCTCACCGCTCCAGGCGCCACGGTTTTTCAGGGCCTGCCAGAGGCTGTTGTAGAAGTCTTTATCGTGGCGTCCAGATTTAAGGATGCTCGGCGATTGGCCCAGAATTTCTTTTTCGCTATAGCCGGTGATGCGCGTGAACGCCGGGTTGCAGTGCACGACATGCTGCTGGGCATCGGTGACCAGGACGCCTTCCTGAGTGGCATCAAACACCACGGCGGCCTGGCGCAGGCTGTCTTCATCCTTGCGCCGCTGAGTGATGTCGCTGGCCGTGCCGATCAGGCGCTCAGGCTGACCGTGTTTGTCGAGCAGCAAACGCCCGCGCGATTGAATCCAGCGGTAGCTGCCGTCCTGGTGTTGCAGCCGGTAGCTGACCTCGTAGGGCGCTGTGCTGAGCGTGCTCATGCGTCGCTGAATATTGCGCTCAAAGGCAACACGGTCATCGGGATGCAAGTGTTGCTGCCACTGCAGCGGATCAACCCCGAGGGTCTCAGGGCGAATACCCAGCAGGGCGGCATAGCCGGGAGAAAAGTACACCTGCTGTTGTTGCAGATCCCAGTCCCAAATCCCACCTCCAGCGGCCTCCAGGGCTTGGTGCAGGCGTTTTTCACTGCGCAGCAGGGCGCGATGCCCTTGCTGCTGGTGCTGCTGATGGCTACGCAAGATCGAATACAGCAGAGCCGAAGTCAGCAGAACAAACCCCAACCCTTTGAGCAGCTGCACGCGCTCCTGTTGCGCCACTGAAAGTTCCAGGGTCATCAGGAGTCCATCGCTGAACAGCACCCAAAGGGCTGCGCCAAACGCATAGCTGAGGGTCAGGCGCAAAGCGCCTTGTGGGGCATTCATGGGATATCAGTCAGTCCTTTTCCTAGGGCCGGCATTATAGATGTCCAAAAGGGGCGCGCATTCTTATGCAAAAGACCAACTGGTTTTCTGATCCTGGTCAGGGATAATGCGAGTCGACGTGTGCTAATAATCAGCAGCGTCTTTCCTTCTGCACGAGGCACACGGTCCATGTGGTACAACGGTTTTCTTGATCTGTCGGTCTGGCAGTTGGTCGCAGTCACCCTGCTGATGACGCACGTTACCATCGTTAGCGTCACGGTCTATCTGCATCGTTACTCTGCGCACCGCGCGCTGGAGTTGCATCCGGCATTGAAACACTTCTTCCGTTTCTGGCTGTGGCTAACCACTGCGCAGAACACCCGCGAATGGACGGCCATTCACCGCAAACACCACGCCAAGTGCGAAACCGTCGATGACCCGCACAGCCCGGTGATTAAGGGCCTGGGCACCGTGCTGCGTAAAGGTGCCGAGCTGTACGCCGAAGAGGCGAAGAACACGGAAACCCTGCGGATTTATGGCAAAAACTGCCCGGAAGATTGGATCGAGCGCAACCTCTATTCGCGCTTCCCGGTTGCCGGTGTGATGCTGATGGGCGTTATTGACCTGGCCTTGTTTGGTGCGGCGGGTATCACGATCTGGGCGATCCAGATGATGTGGATCCCGGTCTGGGCCGCGGGCGTAATCAACGGCCTCGGCCATGCGGTCGGTTACCGTAACTTCGAATGCCGCGATGCCGCGACCAATCTGGTGCCGTGGGGCATCTTGATTGGCGGCGAAGAGCTGCATAACAACCACCACACCTACCCGAACAGCGCCAAGTTGTCGGTGAAGAAGTGGGAGTTCGATATGGGCTGGTTCTGGATCAAGCTGTTCAGCCTGCTCGGTTTGGCCAAGGTGCAGCGTGTTGCGCCCATCGCCCACCGGGTGGCTGGCAAGCGCAGCCTGGATATGGACACGGCCATGGCCATCCTTAATAACCGTTTCCAGATCATGGCGCAGTACCGCAAGTTGGTGATCGCACCGCTGGTGCAGCAAGAGCTGGCCAAGGCCGACGCCTCCGTGCGCCACCACTTCCATCGCGCCAAGCGGCTGTTGTCGCGTGAGCCGAGCCTGCTCGATGACGGCCACCATGCGCGTATTCAGCGCGTGCTGGAGCAGAGCCACGCGCTTAAGGTGATCTACGAGAAGCGCCTGGCCCTACAGCAGATCTGGGTCAAAACCAGCAGCAATGGCCACGATATGCTGGAGGCCATCAAACATTGGGTTAGCGATGCCGAGGCCAGCGGTATTCAGTCGCTGCGCGAATTCGCCGAGCAGCTGAAAACCTATTCACTGCGCCCCGCTAACGCCGTTTAATCCAGTATCAGGCTGCTAACCCACCGCTGACTGCTGGCGGCAATCCGCCTTTTTGCATGTTGCGATAGGCAAAAAACCGCTTATTACGGCCTCTGCGGCCCTTTCTGCATCACCTTGGTCGCCCGCAGCGCTCAGTTATATGGGCTTCGCGCGCGGCTTTAAGTAGCTGGCACAGTATCTGCCTAGGACTCAGCGTATAACGGCTGGGACCACCGGCTGATAATAAAAATGAAGAGACCTGCACAATGATCTGCACCTGCCTGTTGTTCTGTCCTCATTCCCCGGCTCGCGCCGAGTGCCTTCACGCGCTCACCTAATTTTGGTTATTGCACGATCGGCCCTTGGCCGCAGCGCGGCTGCGCCTGCCTGTCGCCGAGTCTGCAATAACCCCCGAATTCGGTGCGCGCCTGCCGCTTCACGGGTTGAAGTTTGTTCGCGCACCGATATGCAACCCACACACCACTGGAGAAATATAATGAGAAAGACCTCCCTGGCACTGGCTGTTGCGGCCAGCACCTTGGGCTTGTCCCTGAGCCAAGCTGCGTTTGCCGACTTTATCGGTGACAGCAAAGCGACTATTGAAGCGCGTAACTTCTACTTCAATCGCGATTTCCGTCAGGGCAATAGCAATACCCCGACCCCAAGCCAGTCTAAGAGCGAAGAGTGGGCCCAAGGTTTTATCCTGCGTGCTAACTCGGGCTTCACCGAAGGTACGGTAGGCTTTGGCGCCGATGCCATTGGCATGTTCGGTTTCAAGCTGGACTCCGGTGATGGTACTGCCGGCAGCGGTCTGTTGGTTCCCGATGCCTCCTCAAACGGCTCGCAGGATAATAATTCTGATTTGGCCGTTGCAGCCAAGGTGAAAGTTTCCAACAGCACCCTGCGTGTTGGCCAAATGCAGTTCAAGAACGCCGCCATCGCGTCCAGCGACGGTCGCTTGCTGCCGCAGGTGTTTGAAGCAGGGCATCTGGTCTCCCAGGAAATCGACGGCCTGATGCTTGAAGCGGCGCATGTGCGTGAGGTGAACAACCGTAACTCCAACGATTACGAAGAAATCTCTATTGCCAACAGCTTCAGCAGCAAAAGCGGTTCTGTAGGCGCTCGCGGTATTCGCCTGAGCGGCGGCGCCACCAGCGACTCGTTCGACTTTATCGGTGGCACCTACAAGGTCAGCAAAGACCTGACCGCCGGCTACTACTATTCCAACCTGGACGAGCTGTACAAGCAGCACTCCTTCAATGCTGTGCATGTACTGCCGCTGGGCGACAAGCAAAGCCTGAAGACCGATCTGCGCTACGCTCGCTCCACTGACGATGGCCGCCGCAGCAACGTCGACAACACCGCCATCGGTGCCATGGTCACCTACGGTCTGGGTGGCCACGCCTTCGGTCTGGGTTACCAGAAGATGAGCGGCGACACCGGCTTTGCCTATCTCAACAACACCGATCCGTTCCTGGTTAACTACGTTCAGATCAGTGACTTTGGTAACAAGGACGAGAAGTCCTACCAGGCTCGCTACGACTACAACTTCGCCTCTATCGGGATTCCGGGCCTGACCTTTATGACCCGTTACCTGACCGGCGACAACGTTGATCGCGGTCGTAACCTGTCCGAAGGTAAAGAGTGGGAGCGCAACACCGAGCTGATGTATGTGTTCCAGGAAGGCGCGTTGAAGAACCTCGGCGTGCGCTGGCGTAACGCGTCTGTGCGCTCGAACTTCGCCAACGACCTCGACGAAAACCGCCTGATCGTCAGCTATACCCTGCCGCTGCTTTGATCGCGCGGTAACAGGTTGAGCGGTTATCCACGCGCGGCCTAAGCAGAACAAAAAACCCGGACCGTGTTCCGGGTTTTTTGTGCGCGCCATTTAGCCATTAGCGGGCGCTGTAACGGCGCGGCTCAAGGTTAGGTGGGTCTACATAGGCTGAACGGTGGGGCTTGCCATTCAATATATAAAAGAATAGATTGTATTTATCTTAATTGAGTCGCAGTCCATGAACACAGACGAAACGCCATTCGATATTCAGCAGTTGCGTGCCAATGCAGAGGCTGCAGGGCAATTACTCAAAGCGCTGGGCAATCCGGATCGGCTGTTGTTGCTGTGTCAGCTGTCCCAGGGCGAGCGCAATGTCAGCGAATTGGAGGCGCTGCTCGGTATTCAGCAGCCCACCTTGTCGCAGCAGTTAGCTGTGCTGCGCCGTGAGGGCCTCGTGGAGACCCGTCGCGAGGGCAAACTAATCTATTACTGCATCAGCAGCCCGGCGGCGTTAGCGGTGATCAATACCCTTTATCAAGTGTTCTGCGCAGGTACCGAATAATGACGATTGACTGGTACAACTTCACGCCCTGGAGCGCCTTGGCCGGCGGTGCGCTGATCGGCCTGGCGGCGAGTCTGTTTGCCGTGATGAATGGCCGGGTGGCGGGTATTAGCGGTCTGCTCGGCAGCCTGCTGGGCACCGCTGAGGGGCGCGGCGAAAAGGCCCTGTTTCTACTCGGCATCCTGCTTGCGCCGTTGCTTTGGCAGCTGTTTAGCGAGCTGCCTGCCATTGAGATTCAAACGGGCTGGTTGGCACTGATAGTCGCTGGTTTGCTGGTCGGCATCGGCACCCGCTATGGCTCGGGTTGCACCAGTGGCCATGGCGTCTGCGGTTTGTCGCGGTTATCGCCACGCTCATTGGCGGCCACTCTGAGTTTTATGGCAGCGGGCTTTGCCACCGTGTTTGTCTTACGTCACCTGCTAGGAGCCTGAGCATGCGCAAATTGATGGCGTTTCTCGCCGGTGTGATTTTCGGCATCGGCCTGCTGACAGCGGGTATGGCTAACCCGGCCAAAGTACTGGCCTTTCTCGACCTGGCGGGCGCCTGGGATCCTTCGCTGGCGCTGGTCATGGCGGCGGCGATTGGCGTGGCGTTTTTGCCCTTTAGTTGGGCGCGCGTGCAGCGCACCAGCCTGCTTAGCGCGCCGATGCAGTTACCCGGCAAGCGTGAATTGGACCGTCGGTTGATCGGCGGTAGCCTGCTGTTTGGCGTGGGCTGGGGGATTGCCGGGATCTGCCCAGGCCCTGCGGTGGCACTGCTGTTGACCGGGCAGTGGCAGGTGCTGGTCTTCGTGGCCGCGATGCTGGCGGGGATGATTGTGTTTGCTGCGCTGGAACGCCAGCGCAGCTGAGTGAGGATCGGGAGATCACGATGAAAGCAAATATTGGCACCTTCGACCGCGCCCTACGCATTGCCGTAGGCCTTATTTTGATCGGCTTGAGTCTCAGCGGCGCGATTGGCTGGTGGGGCCTGATTGGCCTCGTACCACTGGCCACCGGGCTGTTTCGAACGTGCCCGGCGTATTCGCTGTTAGGCATTAACACCTGCAAAATCAAGCGTTAACCCACCGCAATACTGACCGGCTTGGCCGGTCGGGCTGGAGTTGTCATGTCACCGCTCATCCAGGCTTTTTTCGACCCCAGTACATCCACTTACAGCTATATCGTCAGCGATCCGGCCACCGCGCAGTGCGCGATTATCGACTCGGTGCTCGACTATGACGCGGCGGCCGGCCGCACCAACTACGCCAGTGCCGATAAGTTGATCAGCGTCGTGCGCGAGCAGGGCCTCAGTGTGCAGTGGCTGCTGGAAACCCACGTGCATGCCGATCACCTGTCGGCTGCGCCCTATCTCAAGGCGGCTCTGGGCGGCCGCTTGGCGATTGGCGAGCAGATCCGCACCGTGCAAAACACCTTCGGTAAGTTGTTCAACGCCGGCAGTGAGTTTGCCGTTGATGGCCGCCAATTTGACCAGCTGTTCCAGGATGACCAGGCCTTTCAAATCGGTACACTGCAGGCCCGCGCACTGCATACGCCTGGGCACACGCCCGCCTGCATGACCTACTTGATCGGCGATGCGGCATTCGTCGGTGACACCCTGTTTATGCCGGATTACGGCACCGCCCGGTGTGATTTCCCCGGTGGTGATGCGCGCACGCTGTACCGCTCGATAGCCAAGCTGTTTACCCTGCCGGGCAGCACTCGGCTGTTTATGTGCCACGATTACTTGGCCCAAGGACGGGAGCAGCACTGTTATCAAACCACGGTGGCTGAGCAGCGCGCGCACAACGTGCATGTGCATCAAGGTATCGATGAAGAGGCATTTGTCGCCATGCGCCAGGCGCGCGATGCCACCCTGGGGATGCCGGCGCTGATGCTGCCGGCGGTGCAGGTGAATATGCGCGCCGGCCATTTGCCGCCTGCCGAAGACAATGGCGTGCGTTACCTCAAGGTGCCGTTGAATGTTTTATAAGTGGCCGCTGCTGAAAACCCTGCGTGAATACGACCGCAGCCAGGCGGTCCGTGACCTATTGGCGGCCTGCCTTATTTGCCTGTTGTTGGTGCCGCAAGCGCTGGCCTATGCGCAACTGGCCGGTTTGCCGGCTGTGGCGGGGATGTACGCGAGTATTTTGCCATTGGTGGTGTATGCGCTGATTGGCGCAAGCCCTGGGGTGGCCCTGTCATTCGGGCCGGTGGCCGTCTTGGCATTGATGACTGCGGCAGCGCTGGCACCCATCGCGGTCGCTGGCAGTGCCGCCTATAGCGCCGCCGCCGTGGGGCTAACCCTGTTGGTCGGCGTAATGCTGCTGTTGATGGGGCTGTTGCGCCTGGGCTTTGTGGCCAACTTTCTCAGCCATCCGGTGATCTCCGGGTTTGTCAGTGGTGTCGCGGTACTCATAGCCGTCAGCCAGCTGCGCTATATCTTGGGCGTGTCAGCCGATGGCCTGACCCTGCCGCAGGTGCTGCCGGCGTTGTATGCCCAGCTGCCAGCCGTCCATCGTCCGACCTTGCTGTTGGGGGGAGCGAGCCTGGTGCTGCTGGTGCTGCTGCGCAACCTCAGTGTGTTAGGCGTGCCGACCGCTTGGGCGTTGCGGGTGAAACAACTGAGCGCCTTGCTGGTGATGCTGTTGGCGATGGCCTTGGGGGCGCTGCTGCAGCTGGAAGCGCACGGGGTCAAAGTGGTGGGGCAGGTGCCGGTCGGGTTGCCGACCTTGGGCCTGCCAAGAATGGAACTGGGCTTGTTGCGTGAACTGCTGCCCGCCGCGCTGCTGATCGCTCTGGTGGGGTTTGTGGAGTCGATCTCGATTGCCCAGAGTTTAGCCATGCGCAAGCGTCAGCTGATCAGCCCTGATCTGGAGTTGCTCGGCCAGGGCGCAGCCAACGTGGCCTCGGCTTTCAGTGGCGGGATGCCGGTGGCGGCGAGCTTTTCCCGTTCGGCGGTGGCGCGGCAGAGCAATATGGCCACGCCGCTGGTGGGGATTTTTGCTGCGGGCTTGATGCTGGCAGCAGTGTTGGGCCTGGCTCCGGTATTGCGCCACCTGCCGCAGGCGGTCTTGGCGGCCAGCATTCTGGTGGCGGTGATCGGCCTGGTGGATGTATCGACCCTGCGCCACACCTGGCGTTACTCAAAAGCCGAGGGCGGGGCGCAGTTAGCCACCTTTTTCGGCGTTCTGCTGCAAGGAGTCGAGGCCGGCATCATGCTCGGCGTTTGCCTGTCGCTGTTGTTGTTTCTGTGGCGCACCAGCCGGCCGCACATGGCGGTGGTTGGGCAGGTGCCGGGGAGCCAGCATTTTCGCAATATTCAGCGTTATGACACGGTGCAGAGCCCGAGCGTGCTGTCGTTGCGGGTTGATGAAAGCCTGTATTTCCCGAATGCCCGTTACCTGGAAGCGCGCATCGGTGAGCTGATTGCCGTGAGCCCTGAGGTGCGCCATTTGGTGTTGATTTGCTCCGGGGTTAACCAGATTGATGCCAGTGCGCTGGACGCGCTGGAGGCGATTGCCGAGCAACTGAAGAGTGCCGAGGTGCAACTGCATCTGTCTGAAGTCAAAGGTCCGGTGATGGACCGCTTGCAGCGTTCGGACTTTCTAGAACGCTTTGGCGGGCAAGTGTTCCTCAGTCAATACCAAGCGCTCTGTACCCTTGATCCGGAAAGCGTCCTGCGCGCCCTAGAGTCTTAGTGAAACTGGGCTACATATTATCTGTGGCCAGTCGATAGCTTGATCAACTGCAGGCTGTGACCGAGCACCACCTTGCCCTGCAGATTCTTTGCTTTCCTAGAGGTCGATATGTTCGGATCGCGTCTTCGCGGTGAATTACAGCAGTGCCAACAGGACTTGGTAGTGAGCAAAGAGGTACTAGGTGCGATCCGCCGTACCTTTGCGATGATCGAGTTCACCGTTCAGGGTGAGATTATCGATGCCAATGAGCCTTTTCTTGCCGTCATGGGCTATCGCCTTGAGGAGCTGCGCGGCCAGCATCATCGTTTGTTCTGTTCCCAAGAACAGCTGGCCAGCCCGACCTACACGCAGTTCTGGCGGCGTTTGGCCAATGGTGAAAGTTTCAGTGATCGCTATCTGCGCATTGCCAAGGACGGGCGCGAAGTCTGGCTGGAAGCCAGCTACCTGCCGGTGCGCAATGCTCAGGGCCAGGTGAGCAAAGTGATTAAGTTGGCCGCCGATATCACCGCGCGTATGCACGCCGAGCATCAGCACGAAAGCTATCTGAATGCGATCAACCGTTCCACCGCCGTAGTCGAGTTCAACCTGGCCGGCGAGGTGCAGCATGCCAATGAGAACTTCCTCGCCACCATGGGCTATCGACTAGAAGAGATCCGTGGCAAGCATCATCGCCAGTTTTGCGACCGTGAAGAGGCCAGCAGCGAGGGCTATAAACGCTTCTGGCAACGGCTGAATCGTGGTGAGTTTATCTCTGACCTCTTTAAACGGGTGTCCAAGAGCGGGCGGGTGGTGTGGTTACGCGCGACCTACAACCCGCTGTATGACGCCGCTGGCCGGCTCTATGGGGTGGTCAAGTTTGCCAGTGATGTCACCGCACAGATTGAGCACCGGGAGGCGGAATCGGCGGCTGCCCAGTTGGCCTTCGATATTGCCCAGGAAACCGATGCGAGTGCGATCAAGGGCTCGGAAACGGTCGAGCAAACCGTGCAGGTGGTGCGCGGGATTGCCGAGCAAACCAATCTGCTGGCGCTGAATGCGGCCATCGAAGCGGCGCGCGCGGGTGAGCAAGGCCGTGGTTTTGCGGTGGTGGCCGATGAGGTGCGTAACCTGGCGGCGCGAACCAGCCAGGCCACCGTCGAGATCAATGAGGTGGTGCGCCTGAACCATGAGCTGGCGCTAAAGGCAGTTGAAGGCATGGATGGCAGCAAGCAGAGGGCGGAAGAGGGGGTACTGCTGGCCAGCAAAGCCGGTGAGGTGATGCTGGAAATCCGCGATGAGGCGCAGCGTGTGGTTGACGCCATCGGCCAGTTTACTCAGGCCATGCAGGACTAAAGAAAACGCCCAGCATAAGCCGGGCGTTTTCTTTTGCGGGCCTTACTGGCCATGGCGGCGGCCGGTTAGAGCAGCAACACCGTGGCCAGGCCGAGAAAGGCGAAGAAACCGACGACATCCGTCACCGTGGTCAGAATCACACTGCCGGCCAAGGCGGGGTCGATACCCATGCGATCGAGCAACAGCGGTATGGCCCAGCCCGCCAGTGCAGCGCACAGCAGGTTGAGCAGAATAGCCGCGCCGAGCACGGCGCCAATCCCCCAATTGCCGAACCACCACACCGCGAGCAGGGCGATGACGATCGACCACAAGATGCCATTGAGTATCGAGATGCCCAGTTCGCGGTTGAGCAGGAGGCGGATATTGCCTTTCTGCACTTGGCCCAGAGCCAGGCCGCGGATCACCAGGGTCAAGGTCTGGCTGCCGGCAATGCCGCCCATGCTGGCGACAATCGGCATCAGTACGGCCAGGGCCACCAGTTGCTCAAGGGTGGCCTGAAATAAGCCAATCACCCAGGCGGCACTGAACGCGGTGAGCAGGTTGATGCCCAGCCACACGGCGCGGCGGCGTGAGCTGACCAGCACCGGGGCGAAAATGTCGGCTTCATCGTTCAAACCGGCCATGTGCATCAGGGCGCGGTCGGAGTCTTCGCGGATCAGGTCGATGACATCGTCCACGGTGATGCGTCCGAGCAACCGGTTGTGTTCATCTACCACGGGCGCAGAAAGTAGGTCATGGTCTTGGAACAGCTGGGCCACCTCGTTGCCGCTGGTGGTTACGGTAATGCCGGCGATGTCGTGGTGCATCAGTTCGCTGACCCGTTGCTCAAGGTCGGCCGTGACCAGTTCGCTAAGGCGCAAGGCGCCCTGGTAATGGCCCTTGCGGTCGACCACCATCAACAGGTCCGTTTGCGGCGGCAAGCGCTCCAGCAGGCGCAGGTAGCGCAGCACTGCGCTGGCGGTGACATCGGCGCGTACCTGAATTGGGTCGGCGTTCATCAGGCCGCCAGCCGAATCCTCGGGGTAGGACAGCATCGACTCAAGCTGCTGGCGCTGCGCCGTGCTACTGGCGTGCAGCAGCTGGTTACCCAGATCAGCAGGCAAGGCCTGGATCAGGTCGACGCGGTCATCCAGCTCAAGCTCAGCGGTGGCGGCGATCAGGTCTTCCGGGTCGAGTTCCCGGGCCAGTGCGGTGCGGATCTCGTCATGCAGGTAGGTGAGGACTTTGCCCGCCCGCTCGGTCTCCACCATGCTCCAGGCATGATGACGCTCTACTGGGGGCAGGGCTTCCAGCAAACCGGCGACTTTGGCGGGGTGCATGCGGTGCAGCACTTTGCCCAGGCGTTTGAGTTTGCCCTGCGCCAGCGCCTGGCGGACCGCTTCCAGTTGGCTACTCGCGGCGCTGTCGGTTTCTTCGTGGGGGTTTATTGCCTCAGCCGCGTCGCCGGCTAACTGCGCACGCAGGCTGGGGCTCAGGTGATGCAGGGTGCGCTCTTCCAGCTCGGGGCCGGTCTGCTGCCAGAGCTGCTGGCGCTGCTCAGTATCAAGCAGCTCCAGCAGCGCCGCGATTTTGCCGGGGTGCATACGCGCCAGCAGTTTACGCACGCGTTTATTCTTGCCGCTGCCCAGCGCCTGAATGATGGCGTTGGAGTCTGAGAGGCTGGCGTGGGACGCGTTGTCACTGGAAGGGGGCGAGGATGATTTCATGCGTGTGAGAATAACACTCGCATTGTGACGCGGGCATTTGCTTGCGCAGTGGCTGCCCACCGGCTGTTAGCAAGCGCCCGGCCTAGGCCGGGCGTTTACCCTTAGCCGTGTTGCGGCGCTGGTTGCTGCTGGGTAATGCAGTGGATATTGCCGCCGCCCAAGAGGATCTCCCGGCCCGGCACCATGACGATGCGGTGCTGCGGGAACAAGCGCTGCAGGATGGCTTCGGCTTCGGCGTCCATCGGGTCGTCAAAGCTGGGCGCGATGATGCCGCCATTGACGATCAGGAAGTTGACGTAGGAACCCGCCAGGCGGATTGATGGGTCGCGTTCCTGGCTGCCCGCCACCAGATCGACGCCCGCGCATTCTTCGGCGCTCGCATGCAGCGGGCCCGGAATCGGCATCTTGTGCACGATCAGCTGGCGGCCTTTGGCATCACGGACACTCTCCAGCACGCGCATGGCGGCCTGACAGCGCGGGTAGTTAGGGTCGTTGGCATCGTCAGTCCATGCCAGCAGCACTTCGCCGGGGCGCACGTAGCAGCAGAAGTTGTCGACGTGGCCGTCGGTTTCGTCGTTGAACAGGCCGTCTGGCAGCCAGATCACCGTGTCGATGGCCAGGTGATCGGCCAGGAACTGTTCAACCTGTTCGCGGCTCAGGTGCGGGTTACGGTTCGGGTTGAGCAGGCATTCCTCGGTGGTGATCAGGGTGCCTTCACCGTCCACATGGATGGAGCCGCCTTCAAGGATCAGCTCATCGGTGCGGTAGCGCGCGCAGCCTTCGAGCTGCAGGATCTTGCGCGCCACCTGGTCATCGCGCACCCAGTTGGCGTACAGGCCACCGTTGAGACCGCCCCAGGCGTTGAACACCCAGTCCACGCCACGGACTTCGCCGCTGTTGTTGGTCACAAATGTTGGCCCAGTGTCGCGCACCCAGGCGTCGTCGGTGGTGATTTCCACCACGCGAATGTTGCGGTGGCTCAGGCGCTCGCAGGCGTTTTCGTACTGCCCGGCGGATACCCCAACGGTCACTGGCTCGAATTCGGCAATCGCTCTGGCCACGGCGGTAAACGCGGCTTGCGCCGGCTTACCGCCCAGGCGCCAGTTGTCCGGGCGTTCGGGCCAGACCATCCATGTCTGGCTATGGGGTTCCCATTCGGCAGGCATGCGGAAACCGTCGGCGCGTGGGGTGCTGTTGAGGGTTGTCATTGGTTCACCAAAACATTGAGCGTAATCGGATGGGGTTAGCTTAGCGCTAGCCATCGTGGGTCATTATGGGTATCGCGCGCTGCGCGGCTGGGCCCATCCTACAGTGTGGTCTTAGTCGCAGGCCAGGTGGCCGTCGAGGGTCTTCAACGGGCCATAGAGGTTGGGGCGGCGGTCGCGGAAGCTGCCCCAGGCGCTGCGGATATGCTCCAGCTGATCCAGGTCAAAACTGTGCACGAGCACCGCCTCATCGGTTTCGTTGGCTTCCTGCACCTTGGCGCCGAACGAGTCGGTAATAAACGACGAACCGTAGAAGGTGATGTGTGAGTCGCTTTGCGCTTCGCGGCCGATACGGTTGCTGGCAATCACCGGCATCAGGTTCGCCCCGGCATGACCCTGCTGCACACGCTGCCAATGATCGCGCGAGCTGATGCTCGGGTCGTGTGGCTCACTGCCGATAGCGGTCGGGTAGAAGAGGATTTCCGCACCGAGGAGCGCCATGCTGCGCGCGCACTCGGGGAACCACTGGTCCCAGCAGATGCCCACGCCAATCTTGGCGTAGCGGGTATTCCACACCTTAAAACCGGTATCGCCGGGGTTGAAGTAATACTTCTCGTGGTAGCCCGGGCCATCGGGGATATGACTTTTCCGATAAATCCCGAGGTTGCTGCCGTCGGCATCGATGATTGCGATGCTGTTGAAGCGTGCGCGGCCGGCCAGTTCGTAGAAGCTGATCGGCAGCACCACCTGCAATTCCTTGGCGACTTTCTGGAAGTGCAGAATCGCCGGGTTGTGCTCGGTCGGGGTGGCCAGTTGTAGGTAGTCCGGGTTGGGCTTCTGGCAGAAGTACGGGGTTTCGAACAGTTCCTGCAGCAGGATGATCTGCGCGCCCTTGGCCGCGGCTTGGCGCACCAGCTGTTCGGCCTTGGCGAGATTCGCGGCGCTGTCCCAGGAGCAGGCCATTTGGGTGGCGGCGACGGTAACGATACGGGGCATGTCTTACACCTCAGGAGCCGTTGGGGCGTTTATCTGACGCGAGCGCAGGCTGGCGGCGGCGAAATAGCGCGCGGCGAGGCACTGTGGCTGGCGGGCTATTTATAGTCGATAAATATCGGCTATAAAAGTGTTATTAATATATTAAGCCACTTTTTTAGCGATTTATATCGAATAAAAATCGAGGTAAGCCGGCGCCGAAGGCCGCTGAGCGTTTGTGTGGGTGTGAAGGATTGCGGGCGCAGGGGCGGGCGTTGCGGGGCGTGTGAAGTGCGGGTGTGTGGTGGCGGGACGCTCAGGCGCTGTGGCGTTTATGCAGCTCGAACTGTTCGTGGCCGTCATCCCAGCCCGCTTCCCAGGCGGCGATCAGCACGTCGGCAGCGAGTGCGCGGGGGGCATTGGTTTGCCCGGTCAGCCCTGCCATATAGCCCTGTTGGTACGCCTTGTTGAGGCTTTCCAGGCTCCAGTGCTGGTCATCTTCCGTGTTGAGATCGGTGCAGCCCATGGTGGCAGCTCGCAGTGAATTGACCCGTTTAATGCTAGTCGTATCACGCCGGCGCGACTGTGCCGCCGATCCTGCTTTTGCCACCGCTGGCAGCTTATGTGATGCAGTTGGCGAAACGCTGGCGGCAGGCCGGCCAGCGCGACGTCAAGGCCGCGGGCTAGTTTGTTGGAGCGAGGATGCTGGCTTGATAGGCCGCGGCAAAACTGTCGAAGTCGCCTTCATCCTGGGCTTCCAGCTCGGCTTGGTCCTGCAGTGATTGCGCGGCGCGGGCTTCGAAGGCCGCTTGCTGTTCAGCGCTCAGCGGCTGGCTGCGGAAGTACTCGGCGTGCTGCTTGCTTTGGCGCAAGGCAAATTCACTGAAGCTCAGGCCCTGTTGCAGCTGCGCAAGCACCTGCGCAGACGGCGTCAGGCTGGGGTCGGCGACTTTGGCCTGTTGCGCTTGCAACGCTTGGCTGTGAGCGTTGCTGCCCAGGTTTTGGTCGAGTAGCTCGGCCAGCGGCAGAATCTGCTCAAGCAGTTCGCTGGCCCAGCTCTGTAGCGCCACCGGCTGGCCGTTGCGCTGCAGTTGCAGGCCTGGGAGTCGGCCTTCCTTAACCACACTGAGGAAGTTGTCGGTGCAGGCATGGCACTCGTCGCTTTCCAGCAATGGGCTGTCTTGCAGTGCGCAGAACAACAAGAAGGCATCGAGGAAACGCGACTCTGTCAGGTCGATACCCAGCGGCAGGAAGGGATTGATGTCCAGGCAGCGCACTTCGACATATTGCACGCCACGCGCCACAAGCGCCTGGATCGGCCGCTCGCCGCTATCGGTCACGCGCTTGGGGCGGATGTTCGAGTAGTACTCGTTTTCGATCTGCAGGATATGGGTGTTGAGTTGCAGCCACTCGCCATCCTGCTTCGCGCCGATCTCCACATAGGGCGGGTAGGGCGTGCCGACGGCTTGCCGCAGGCTGTCGGTATAGCTGTGCAGGTCGTTGTAGCAGGGGGTCAGGCCAGCCTGGGCACTGCTCTGGTAGCCCAGGTCGCTCATGCGCAGGCTGGTGGCATAGGGCAGGTACAGGGTTTCGTCATCCAGCTCCTGCAGCTGATGCGGGTTACCGCGCATAAAGCCTTTGTGCAGGGCCGGTGAGGCGCCGAACAGGTACATCAATAACCAGCTGTAGCGGCGGAAGTTACGGATTAACGCGATATAGCGGGCCGATTGGTAATCCTGCGCGCTGCGCGTATCGCCTTCTGCCTGTTGCAGCCGCTGCCACAGCGCATCCGGCAGGGAGAAGTTGTAATGAATGCCGGCGATGCACTGCATGGTCTTGCCATAACGCAGTGCCAGGCCTTTGCGGTACACGTACTTCAGTTCGCCGATATTCGAGTGACCGTAGCGCGCGATGGGGATCGTTTCTTCGTCCGGCAAGGCGCAGGGCATCGACGCGCTCCACAGGTATTCGCCGTCTAGCTTGCTGTAGGCGAAGCGGTGGATCTGCTCCAGGTCTGCCAGGGTCGCCGTTGGGTCAGCCTCGGCCGGGGTAATGAACTCCAGCAACGATTCGGAATAGTCGGTGGTGATCTGTGTGTGCGTCAGCGCCGAGCCGAGCGTCGCTGGGTGCGGAGTCAGCGCGAGCTGGCCGTCGCCATCAATGCGCAGGCATTCGCGCTCGATACCGTGTAGGCACTTAGAAAGTAGGGAGAGGTTGGCCGGCTCAGCCAGGAGGGTCATGCGGCGGGAAAGAAGATCGCTCAAGGTATTTTCCTAGCTGGCAGACGCCGCAAAAAATGGGGCAATCGCAACAATATGGGGTGCGGTTGCGCACTCTTCAAGTGGGTGATGTTCACGCCGCCGTGTTCTGAGGCCGATAAGCCGGGGCGTCTGCGCCCGGCCTTAGCGTTCCCGGCTGCATAGCATAGCCGTGGCGAACCGCCGCTATGCATCGTGCAGCGAGGGCTCAGATACAGGCGAAGGTGCCTTGCGCCTTGGCGATCAGCTTGTCTTCCTGCCAGACCTCGGCTTCGACCACCTGGGTGCGGCGCCCGGCGTGCAGCACTTTGGCGTGGCACAGCACGCTGCCGTCGGCCACCGGGCGGATGTAGTTGATCTTGCACTCCAGGGTGACACTGCTGGGGCCGCCGTCGCCCAGGCTATGGCTGGCTTGGCCCATTGCGGTATCAATCAGCGAGAACAGCGCGCCGCCATGCAGCTTGCCGTGCAGGTTACGCAGGTCATTGGTGAGGGTCAGGCGCACGCGCGCTTCGCCGCCACCGACCTGGAGAATATCCAGGCCGAGCAGGCGGGAGAAGGCGCTGCTGGCGCCGGTCGAGGTGGTTTCGTTCATTTCTTCAACTGCTTGGCATTGGCGAATAGGGCGGCCATACCGCCGCTGGCGGGGGCCGGTTTGTCCTGGCTGGAATGACGCTCGCTACGCGGCGCATTGCCGGCTGGCTTGCCGCCACGAGCGCCACCACGGGGGCCTTCGATTTTCTCGCCTGGGGTGTCGCCCATGCGCATCGAAAGGGCGATGCGGTTACGCGGGATGTCGACTTCCATGACCTTGACCTTGACCACGTCGCCGGCCTTGACCGCTTCGTGCGGGTCTTTGATGAATTTCTCCGACAGCGCCGAGATATGCACCAAGCCGTCCTGGTGTACGCCGATATCGACGAAGGCGCCGAAGTTGGTCACGTTGGTCACCACGCCCTCGAGCATCATGCCCAGTTTGAGGTCGTTGAGGGTTTCCACGCCTTCCTGGAACTCAGCGGTCTTGAACTCCGGGCGCGGGTCGCGGCCGGGTTTTTCCAGCTCGCTCAAGATATCGCCGATGGTCACCAGACCGAATTTGTCGTCGGTGAACTGCTTGGGGTCGAGGCGCTTGAGGAAGCCCGCGTCGCCGATCAGCGAGCGAATATCACGGCCGGTATCGGCAGCGATGCGCTGTACCAGCGGGTAGGTTTCCGGGTGCACGGCGGAGGCGTCCAGCGGGTTGCTGCCGTTCATTACACGCAGGAAGCCCGCGGCCTGTTCGAAGGTCTTGTCGCCCAGGCGCGGCACCTTGAGCAGCTCGGCGCGGCTGTTGAACGCGCCGTTGGCGTCGCGGAAGGCGACGATATTCTGCGCCAGGGTGGTGTTGAGGCCGGAGATGCGCGCCAGCAGGGCGGCGGAGGCGGTGTTCACATCCACGCCGACGGCGTTTACGCAGTCCTCGACCACCGCATCCAGCGAGCGGGCCAGCTTGAGCTGCGACACGTCGTGCTGGTATTGGCCAACACCAATGGATTTCGGGTCGATCTTCACCAATTCCGCCAGCGGGTCTTGCAGGCGGCGGGCGATGGACACCGCGCCGCGCAGCGACACGTCCATGTCCGGGAATTCTTTGGCGGCCAACTCGGACGCCGAGTACACCGAGGCGCCGGCTTCACTGACCATGACCTTGGTCAGGTTCAGGCCCGGCAGTTTCTTGATCAGGTCGGCCGCCAGCTTGTCGGTCTCGCGGCTGGCAGTGCCGTTGCCGATGGAGATCAGGTCTACCGCGTGTTTGGCGCACAGCTTGGCCAGGATCGCCAGAGTGCCATCCCAGTCATTACGTGGCGCGTGCGGGTACACCGTGGAGGTTTCCAGCACTTTGCCGGTGGCATCGACCACGGCCACCTTGCAGCCGGTACGCAGACCCGGATCGAGCGCCAGGGTCGCACGCGGGCCGGCCGGGGCGGCCAGCAGCAGGTCGTGCAGGTTACGGGCAAAGACGTTGATCGCCTCGTCCTCGGCGCCTTCGCGCAGCTCGCCGAACAGGTCGGTTTCCAGGTGGGTGTAGAGTTTTACCTTCCAGGTCCAGCGCACTACTTCACCCAGCCACTTGTCCGCGGCGCGGCCACGGGCGCTGATGCCGAAACGCTCGCCGATCATGCCTTCGCACGGGTGCATGGCGCCCGGTACTTCGTCGCCGACCTTCAGGCTAGCGCTGAGGATGCCTTCGTTACGGCCACGGAAAATTGCCAGTGCGCGGTGTGACGGTGCGCCCTTGAGCTTTTCGTCGTGCTCGAAGTAATCGCGGAACTTGGCGCCTTCGTTCTCTTTGCCGGCGACTACGCGGGCGCTGAGGATGGCGTTGTCCTTGAGGTAGCTGCGCAGGCTGGCCAACAGGTTGGCGTCTTCGGCGAAGCGTTCCATAAGGATGTACTTGGCGCCTTCGAGCACGGCCTTGACGTCGGCAAAGCCTTTTTCGGCATCAATAAAACGCTCGGCTTCGCTTTCCGGCGTCAGGGTTGGGTCGTTGAACAGTGCATCCGCCAGCTCGCCGAGGCCAGCTTCCAGGGCGATCTGGCCCTTGGTGCGGCGCTTCTGCTTGAACGGCAGGTACAAGTCTTCCAGGCGGGTCTTGGTTTCGGCCAGGTTGATTTCGCGGCTCAGCTCAGGCGTCAGTTTGCCCTGTTCCTCGATGCTGGCGAGGATGCTGGCGCGGCGGTCGTCGAGTTCACGCAGGTAGCGCAGGCGCTCTTCCAGGTTGCGCAGCTGGGTGTCATCCAGGCTGCCGGTGACCTCTTTACGGTAGCGCGCGATAAACGGCACGGTGGAGCCTTCATCGAGCAGCGCCACGGCGGCGGCGACCTGTTGTGGGCGTACGCCCAGTTCTTCGGCGATGCGGTTGTTGATGCTGAGCATATAAAAAGCTACCCACACTGAAACGAAAAACCGGCCACGCAGACCACGGGCCAGGCACGAAAGCCACGCATTATAAACACTGCCCAGCAGCGCGCCGGGAACCGCACTGGGAAAAATCTGCTAACAATGGGCTACACGTCGGCTGCGGCTCCTGAGCCATAATGCTGGCACTTGCAAACTGCCAGCGCGTCCGCGCCCGGCGGAAGCCTGGTCAAGGAGCCCTGAATGAGCAGCACTGCACTTCCTGTTGAAGGCGAAAAAATCCTTATCGTCGATGACGACGCCCGCCTGCGCCGCTTGCTCGAGCGTTTCTTCGACGAGCAGGGTTACCGCGTGCGCGCGGTGGAGAACGTCGAGCAGATGGATCGTCTGCTGGCCCGCGAACTGTTCCAGCTGGTGGTGCTGGACCTGATGCTGCCGGGTGAGGATGGTTTGTCTGCCTGCAAGCGCCTGCGCGAAGCGAATAATCAGGTGCCGATCATCATGCTCACCGCCAAGGGTGATGAAGCCAGTCGGATTCAGGGACTGGAGCTGGGCGCTGATGACTACCTGGCCAAGCCGTTTAACCCGCGTGAGCTGCTGGCGCGGATCAAGGCCGTGCTGCGCCGCCAGGCCCCGGTGGTTCCGGGCGCACCGGGCAGCGAAGACGAAAGCGTGAGCTTCGGCGAGTACGAGCTGTCCCTGGCCACCCGCGAGCTGAAAAAGGGCGACGAGGTGCACATGCTCACCACTGGTGAGTTCGCCGTGCTCAAAGCACTGGTGCAGCACGCTCGCGAGCCGCTGACCCGCGACAAGCTGATGAACCTGGCCCGTGGCCGCGAATGGGATGCACTGGAGCGCTCCATCGACGTGCAGATTTCCCGTCTGCGCCGCTTGATCGAACCCGATCCGTCCAAGCCGCGCTATATCCAGACGGTCTGGGGTGTGGGGTATGTATTCGTTCCAGACGGCAACAAGTAACCAGCCAGCTGGGTGAATGACTTTTCACTCACCCAGCATGACTTCTACCCGGCGGATCGATAAGGCGCGATCCACCCCGCGGTCTCTCTCGCCACATTGGCGATCGGTACACGGCATTTAAATGAAAACCCCTCTCTGGTTTCCGCAAAGCTTCTTCGCCCGCACGTTGTGGCTGGTGCTGATCGTGGTGCTGTTCTCCAAGGCGCTGACCCTGGTTTATCTGATGATGAACGAGGACGTGCTGGTTGACCGCCAGTACAGCCACGGCGCGGCGCTGACCCTGCGCGCCTACTGGGCGGCAGACCCGGAAGACCGCGCCACCATCGCCGAGGCGGCCGGGCTCAAACGGGTGCCGCACGAGCAGGTGCCGGCCAACGAGCAACATTGGCCTTACAGCGAGATTTTTCAGCGCCAGATGCAGACCGAACTGGGGCCGGAGACCGAGGTGCATGTCAGCGCCAAGAGCCCACCGGCGCTGTGGGTGCACGCCCCGGCGCTGGGGGATGACTGGCTGCGTGTGCCGCTGTATCCGCACCCGTTGCGCGGCCAGCGGATCTGGAGCGTGCTCGGCTGGTTCCTGGCCATCGGTTTGCTGTCGACGGCAGCGGCCTGGATTTTCGTGCGCCAGCTCAGTGCGCCGCTCAAGCGCCTGGTATTTGCCGCCCGGCAGATTGGTAAGGGCCGCAGCGTACGCCTGCCCGTCAGTGATACGCCGAGCGAGATGACCGAGGTCTACCGCGCCTTTAACCAGATGGCTGAAGACGTCGAACAGGCGGCCCGCGAGCGTGAGCTGATGCTCGCCGGGGTGTCGCATGACCTGCGCACGCCACTGACCCGCCTGCGCCTGTCCATGGAGTTTTTGCACACCGACTCGGAGCTAACCGAGGACATGGTGCGTGATATTGAGGACATGGACGCGATTCTTGATCAATTCCTCGCCTTTATCCGCGACGGCCGTGACGAGCCGCTGGAGCAACTCGACTTGCTTGAGCTGATCCGTGAGGTCGTCGCGCCATACAACCAAAAGCAGCAACGCGTGCGCCTGTGTCTGGAGCCGGTGCCGGCCTTCCCGTTGCGCCGGGTGTCGCTCAAGCGCCTGCTGGTCAACCTGATCGAAAACGCCCTGCGCTACGGTGGTAATGCAGTGGAGGTGGCGGTTTCCCTGTCGGGCGACCACAGCGCGCCCTATGTGGTGCTCAGTGTGCTCGATCGCGGCCAGGGGATTGATCCGGCCGAGCTGGGTAACATCATCAACCCCTTTATTCGTGGCGACCGCGCCCGTGGCGGCCAAGGTGCGGGGTTGGGGCTGGCCATCGTCAAACGCATCGCCGCGCTGCATGGCGGCAGTGTTGAACTGCGTAACCGCTCAGGCGGCGGGCTGGAGGCGCGGGTCTGCCTGCCCCTGGGGCTATTGCTGCCGCGCGATGCGGTGTAATCACCGGTTTACGCCACGCGGCCTGGCGGCGTAGTGGCGTAAGCGGTGGGTTAAAACACGCGAAAGGTTAAACCGTTCCGACGAAAACCCCTTGGCATGCTGACCCTGTTAGGCTGAGCTCTGTTTTATCAGCGTCATGACTTGAGGTCAGCATGCCTGCAGTTCCACACCGACTTCCCCTCTGGACTTGGTTGCTGCCGCTGCCACTGCTCCATCTGGCCACCTGGCTGTCCCTGGCGACTCAGTTCACTGAAGGCGCGGCATTTTGGTATCCGCCGTTTGCCCTGGCTCTGGTCTTTGCCCTGTGGTGGGGCCCGCGGGTGTTGCTGGCGGTGTACCTCAATGCCATGTTGTCCATTCCGCTCTGGGACTTGGAATGGCAATGGGCCCCCTTGTATGCCTTGCCGGAAACCCTCGGCGTGGCGTTGGCATGGGCATTGTTACGCCTGCGGCCGTTTGATCCGACTTTGCCTGACCTCAGCCATCTGCTGCGTTTTGTCGCGCTTGGCGTCCTGCTGCCCGTTCTGCCCATGGTGCTCGGCGTGCAAGGCAACCTCTGGCTGCACGGCTATGTAGCCTGGGCGGACGTGCCAAGGGGCATTGTGACCTTGTGGTTGGCCGATAGCCTGAATGCGTTAGCCATCAGCATTCCGTTGCTGGCTTATTTAACGCCGTGGATGCGCCGCCGCGGCTGGTTGGCCGCGCCTGTGTTGAGCGGTTGCCAGCAGGTGCCCGAGGTGCTGCGCCATTTGCCGCCTTGGCCTTTGTTGTTAGTGCTTTTGGCTGGCATGCCCTGGTTGCTTGGGTTGCTGCCACTGACCCTGAATTTGCCGCTGGTTGGCGTGATGATGCTGGCGCTGGCGCTGGTCTGGGGCTTTGCCGGCAGCATCTGCGGCGCGGTGCTCAGCGTGTTGATGATCTTGATCCTACCGTTGCTACGCGGCTTTGCTGATGCAGCCGCCTGGCTTGATCCGCAGCGCCTGGAACTGCACATCAGTGTGTTGCTGTTTATGCTCGCCACGCTGCTGGTGGGGCGCAGCCTGAGTGATCTGCGCCAAGCCCTGGCGCGCAGCGCGCAGATGCAGCAACAGTTGGCGCTGGCCAATTTGGCGCTGGAGGCCAGCCCGCTGGGCGTAATCATTGCCGATGCCCGTCAGCCTGAGCTGCCGCTGATCTACTGCAACCCGGCCTTTACGCAGATTACCGGTTACAGCCGCGATGAGACGCTGGGCAATAGTTGGCACTTCCTGCTCCGTGATGACCAGCAGCAACAAGGCTTCAACCGCTTGCAGCAGGCTGTACGCGAGGGCGTCGGCTGCGATGTGGTGCTGCGCAACTACCGCAAAAATGGCCAGTTATTCTGCAACGAAATTACCCTCTCGCCGATGCGTGATGAGCAGGGCATCAGCCACTTTGTCGCCCTGCAAAGCGATGTCACGGCCCGCGAGCACCTGGCCACTCAGGTCCGCGTGCAGAGTGATGAGCTGCTCAAACAGAGCCACCTGTTCAGCCAGACCGAGCACATTGCCAACCTCGGCGGCTGGGTACTGAATGTGGCCGACAAAAGCATGGATTGGAGTGCCGGTTGCTTTCGGATCTATGAGCTTGACCCCAAAAACGGCACTCCGGACTTGGACGGTGCCTTGAGCTATCTGGATGCCAGTGGGCGCTTGCTGGCCGAGCAGACACTGCAGCAGTTAATTGGCGGGCTTGAGCTGTTTGATTTCGAAGCACGGCTGTTAACGGCCACGGGTAAAACCCGCTGGCTGCGTATTCGGGGCATATCCGAGCGCGATGGCGCCGAGCTGGTGAGGGTCTATGGCGCCCTGCAAGACGTCAGCGCGCGCAAATACGCCGAACAGCAGCTGCGCGAACGTGATGAGCGTCTGCAGCTGTTCTTTGAGGCGCCGCTAATCGGCATGGCATTGGCCGGTCCGAGCCTTGCCTGGGAAGAGGTCAATCACAAGCTCTGCAGCATTCTTGGGCGCAGTCGTGAGCAATTGTTGGCGTGCAGCTGGCGCGAGCTGTCACTGGAAGACGATCTGCTGGTCGAGCAGCCGCTGCTCGACCAGGTGCTCAGTGGCAGCCGTGAAGGCTTCGAGCTGGAAAAACGCTTCCGGCGCGCCGACGACAGCCTGGTGCACACACGGGTGAGCCTGCGTGCGGTGCGCCACAGTAATGGCCGGGTGCGCATGTTCCTGCTGCTGGTCGAGGACATCAGCCAGCGCCTGCAGGCCGAGGCGCGCTACCGCACCATCGTCGAAAATGCGCCAGAGGCGATCATGCTGTACGACCTGAGTGGCAGCTTTGTCGAGTGCAACGACAATGCCCTGCGTCTGTTGCGCTACTCCCGCACCGAGATCGCCAGCAAACACGTGTTTGACCTGAGCCCGAATAAACAGGCGAATGGCCAAATGAGCGCTGAACTCGGCCAGGTTTACCTGCAGCGAGCGATGGCGGGCGAGACCCCGGTATTCGATTGGCTGCACCGCGACAGCAAGGGCCGGCAAATCCCCTGCGAGGTCCGCCTGGTGCAAATGCCCGGTGATCCGCCAATGATTCGCTGCAGCATCAGCGATATTTCCGACCGCCAGCGCTATCAGCGTGAGATCGAGCGGTTGGCCTTCAGTGACGAGCTGACCGGCCTGCCCAATCGGCGCTTGCTGCTTGATCGGTTGCAGCACGCGATGGACCGCGAGCAGCGTGAGGGGACGTTGGGCGCGCTGCTGTTTATCGACCTCGACCACTTCAAAACGGTTAACGACAGCCTGGGACATCTGGTGGGCGATGGCCTGTTGCGTGAGGTTTCGGTGCGCCTGGCCAGTGGTTTACGTACCGAAGACACCTTGGCGCGGATGGGCGGCGACGAGTTTGTGGTGTTGCTTGAAGGGCTCGACAGCAACCCACGATTGGCCGCCGAAGCGGCGGCGAGCACAGCAGAAAAACTGCTGAAAAGCCTTGTCGGTGCCTGCTGGATCGACGGCCATGAGCTGTCGATCAGCGCCAGTATCGGTATTGCCCTGCATCCTTTTGGGCGCCAGGCGGCCGCCGATGTGCTGAAGCAGGCGGATACCGCCATGTACCAAGCGAAGCAGGGCGGGCGCAATGCCCTGCACTTCTTTGCTCCTGAGATGCAGGCCGCCATCGATCAGCGCCTGCAACTGCAGAGCGATCTGCGCCAAGCGGTGCAGCGCGACCAACTGTTCCTGGTGTTTCAGCCCCAGCTCAGCCTGGCCACCGGGCAGATTACCGGCGCCGAAGTGTTGCTGCGCTGGGTGCATCCGGAGCGTGGCGAAATTCTGCCCGGCGACTTTATCCCGCTGGCGGAAGAAACCGGGTTGATCGAGGAATTGGGCGACTGGGTCCTTGAACAGGCGTGCGCCGCCCTGGCGCGCTGGCTACCGCAGTGGCCGCAGCTGGTGTTGGCAGTCAACCTCAGCCCGCGCGAGTTGCGCCAGCGCAGTTGCGTGACGCGCGTCAGTGAGTGTTTACAGCGGCACAAGGTGCCGGCTGCGGCACTGGAACTGGAGATCACCGAAGGCGTGTTGCTGGAAGAGGTCGAGCAGTGCATCAGCAATATGCAGGCGCTCAAGGCATTGGGGGTGCGGTTTGCCATTGATGACTTCGGTACCGGCTATTCCTCGCTGACTTACCTCAAGCGGTTGCCGCTGGACCGCCTGAAAATCGACCGCAGCTTTACTTGGGACATGGACGGCGAAGATGGCAGCGGCCTGATGCTGGTGCAGACCATCCTGGTGATCGCCCGCAACCTGAGCCTGGAATGTATCGCCGAAGGCATCGAAAGCCAGGCTCAGCTCGACTGCCTGCGCGAGCTTGGCTGCGCGCTGGGGCAGGGTTATTACTTTAGCCGGCCGTTGCGGGAGGCGGATTTTCTGGCTTGGGTGGCGCGGCACCCACTATCGGCTTGAGTATGCGTTTCGGCCTCCCAGCCGCGTCCAGTAGTGATCTGTAATACCGGCCCGGCCATCCTTGGCCGGGCTTCGCCTATATCCGGCTCACCCCTTGCCCTTGGTGCGGGTTAGGTGCGGGCCACCGTTCTTCTCGATGTACTGAATGATGATGCCGGCCACGTCTTTGCCGGTGATGGTTTCAATGCCTTCCATACCGGGCGACGAGTTCACCTCCATCACCAGCGGCCCGTGGTTGGAGCGCAGAATATCCACGCCCGCCACGCTCAAACCCATGACCTTGGCCGCACGGATTGCGGTCATGCGTTCTTCAGGGGTGATTTTGATTAGGCTGGCGCTGCCGCCGCGGTGCAGGTTGGAGCGGAACTCGCCGGGCTTGGCCTGGCGCTTCATCGCCGCGATGACCTTGTCGCCGACCACAAAGCAGCGAATATCCGCGCCACCGGCTTCCTTGATGTACTCCTGCACCATGATGTCCTGCTTGAGGCCCATAAAGGCCTCGATCACTGACTCGGCTGCGGTCGCCGTTTCACACAGCACTACGCCGATGCCCTGGGTGCCTTCCAGCACCTTGATCACCAGCGGCGCGCCGTTAACCATGTCGATCAAGTCGGCGATGTCATCCGGCGAGTGAGCGAAGCCCGTCACCGGCAGGCCAATACCACGGCGTGACAGCAGCTGCAGTGAGCGCAACTTGTCGCGCGAGCGGGCGATGGCCACCGACTCATTGAGCGGGAACACCCCCATCATCTCGAACTGGCGCAACACCGCGCAGCCATAGAAGGTGACCGATGCGCCGATGCGCGGAATCACCGCATCGAAGCCTTCCAGCGGCTTGCCACGGTAGTGGATCTGCGGCTTGTGGCTGGCGATGTTCATGTAGGCGCGTAGGGTGTCGATCACTACCATCTCGTGCCCCCGTGCTTGCCCGGCTTCGACCAGGCGGCGGGTGGAATACAAGCGCGGGTTGCGCGACAGCACAGCGATCTTCATTGGGCACCAGGGGAGTCAGCAAGGGTGGGTTTGTTTTGTACGTAGGTCAGCGCCGGATTGACCAGCAACTGCCCGTCTATCAGGGCTTTGGAACCGAGCAGCACGCGGTAGCGCATGGTTTTGCGGCAAGTCAGGGTGAATTCTACCGGCCATTCACGCTCGCCCAGAGTCAGGTGGGTGCGGATCACGTAGCGTGATTGGCTGTGGCCGTTGGAGCTTTTGATGGTCTTCACCGATACCAGCTGCGCTTCGCAGCGGTGCCGACGTTGCACCAGGGTGCCAATGTGCGCGGTAAAACGCACCCAGGGTTCGCCACCCCGGTCGAATGGCTGGATATCGCTGGCATGCAGGCAAGAGGTGCTCGCGCCGGTGTCAATCTTGGCGCGCAGGCCGACCATGCCCAGTTGCGGCAGGTTGATCCATTCGCGCAGGCCGATCACCGCCAGTTGGTCAAATGTCTTCAAAGGGCCCATCCATCATATTTGCGGGCATTCTAGTTGGCCCTTATGACAACTGCATCAGGCAAAATGTCCGCCTGCACCGGGTGAACAGTGAGGATTCGATGAGCGATAAACATGACGACAAGGTGCGCCTGGATAAATGGCTTTGGGCCGCGCGCTTCTTCAAGACCCGCGCCTTGGCCAAGGCAGCCATCGAGGGCGGCAAGGTGCATCACCGAGGCGAGCGCTGCAAACCGGGTAAAGAACCGAAAGTCGACGATGTCTACGTGATTCGCAACGGTTTTGATGAGCGCAGCGTGGTCGTGCAAGCGTTGTCGGTGGTGCGTCGCGGCGCGCCGGAAGCGCAAACCCTGTACGCCGAAACCCCTGACAGTATTGAGCGCCGCGAACAGGCGGCGGCGCAGCGCAAGGCCGGTGCCTTAGGCATGCAAACGGATGGTCGGCCGAGCAAGAAGCAGCGGCGGCAGCTGCATCAGTTTCACGGTAATCAGGAGTAAGGCGCGGCGCAGGCTTAAAGCACGCCGCCGCGCCGTTCAGGCTAGCGTCCGCTGATAACGCTTAGGCGGCCGATCAACGGCAACTGGCTGAGCAAGCGTGTCAGCGGCAAGGTCGCCCGCTCCAGCCATTCGCTGGCTTTGTAAGCGAAGGGCGTAAAACAGGCCCAGGCCAAGCCCAGCAGCGCGAGAAAGACACCACCCACCAGCGCGTCTGAGCCCCAATGTGCGCCGGCCACCAGGCGTGGCAGCATAAAGATCACGGCCATTGCCCAGATCAGTAGCAAGCGCCCGTTGCGCGCAAAAAAGCTCAGAAACATCGCCCAGATCAACAGCACCGAAGCGTGATCGCCAGGAAAGCTGCGGGTGGCACTGTCTTTCAGGTCCCAGCGCTCTTCCCATCCAGGGAACAGCTCGGTCAGCCGCGCGGCACCTTCGACCACCAAAGATGCGCTCGGGCGCTGCCAACCCATCAGTTTGACCAGTTCAGCGAAGCCAACGCGAAACAGCAGCATGAGGGTCAGTGTCGCCAGGAAGGCATACAGCGCTTTACGCACCTGAGCGCCGCTGAATACCAGGTCGGCCTTGAGCATCACGGCCAGCATCAGCACGCCAACCCCCATATCGACCGGGCGCATGCTGCCGATCGCCCAGGTTTTTGCCCACAGGCCGGCTGCATGCACGGGCTGATTGAGCAGGGCAAACAGTTGCAGATCAAACTGATCCCACAGCGCACGACTGGGTGCCCAGACCCAGCTGGCGAGCAGGAGCAGGGCGACAATATGGCAGGCGATTAATGGCCGCGTGCGCCATTGATCATTTAAAAAGATGGGGTTCATGCAGTGGCATCCTTGTCATCTGAAGGGCTTTAAGGCGGCGCGCATGCTAGGGATTCAACCCATTAATTGCAAAGCTTCAGGCCGTTTTTGGCCGCTAACTGTGATGTGCGTGGCTATCGATAGCCTTTACCCGCCAGGCTGATAGATAAGAGGCGCTTGGTCGGGCGGGCGTTTGCGCCTAAAATTGCCGGCCGAGTCACATTCAGTGAAATTGGCATGTCTGATTTTTCCCAACGCTTCTTGTTCGACGACAGCGATATCCGTGGTGAGCTGGTTGGCTTGACCGACAGCTACAGCCACGTCCTGGCCAAGCACGCCTACCCGCAACCGGTCGCCCAACTGCTGGGTGAGCTGCTTGCTGCCGCCTCCCTGCTGATTGGCACACTAAAATTTGAGGGGCTGCTGATTCTGCAGGCGCGTTCCTCCGGTGCGGTGCCGCTGTTGATGGTGGAGTGCTCCAGCGAGGGCGAGTTGCGCGGTATTGCGCGCTATAACGCTGAGCAGATCGGTGCCGATGCCAGCTTGCGTGAGTTGATGCCCGACGGTGTGTTGGCCATAACCGTCGACCCGAAGGCCGGACAGCGTTATCAGGGTATCGTCGATCTTGAGGGTGACACCCTGGCCGACTGCCTGACCAACTACTTCAACACCTCCGAGCAGTTATCCACGCGGTTTTGGCTCAGCGCCGATGGTCAGTGTGCGCGTGGTTTGCTGCTGCAGCAGCTGCCGGCCGACCGCCTGAAGGACGATGATGAGCGCGAAGCCAGCTGGCAGCACGCCCTGGCTTTGGCTGATACCGTGAAAACTGAAGAGCTGCTTGGCCTGGATAACGAAACCCTGCTGCACCGCCTGTATCACCAGGAAGCACTGCGCCTCTTTGACCCGCGCGCGCTGCAATTTCGCTGCAGCTGCTCGCGTGAGCGTTCCAGTCGTGCGCTGGTCAGCCTCGGCCAGGAAGATGCCGAAGCACTGGTGCAGGAGCATGGTGGCAGCGTGGAAATTGACTGCCAGTTCTGCAACGAGCGCTACCTGTTTGATGCGGCGGATGTACTGCAGCTGTTTCTCGACGGCAGCAGTGAGGTACCGTCGGATACGCGCCACTAAACCCATGACTGCACACTGCGCCGCGGTGGTCTGATCAGAGGCTGCACCTGCAACCTGCTTTTCTGGCATAATCCGGCGCACTTTTTTCGCTGTAGTAGTGCTCCACTTTCTACTACAAAACGTTTGGAAGACTCGGCCACGTGGCCGACGGGGACCCACATGACGCAAGCCAACACCGCCGTGCACACCGACATCAGCGCTGCCCAACTGGTCGAAGAAGCCCTTCGTCGCGGTGAAGGCGAGCTGGCCGCTAATGGCTCGCTGGTTGTTCGCACTGGCCATCGCACTGGTCGTTCGCCGGCTGACCGCTTCATCGTGCAAGAGCCGAGCACCGAGGCGAAAATCGCCTGGGGCGCGATCAACCGTCCGTTCCCGGCCGACAAGTTCGACGCCCTGTGGGATCGCGTTCAGGCGTTCTCCGATGCCCAGGACAGTTTCGTCTCCCACGTGCATGTAGGTTCTGCCGAGGCACACTACTTGCCGGTCAAGATGACCACCGCGACGGCGTGGCAGAACCTGTTCGGCCGCTGCCTGTTCATCAACCCCGAGTCGTTCAACCCGGCGGGCAAAGATGAGTGGCAAGTGCTCAACGTGGCCAACTTCGAGTGCGTGCCAGAGCGTGACGGCACTAACTCCGATGGTTGCGTGATCATCAACTTTGCCGCCAAAAAAGTTCTGATCGCAGGCATGCGTTACGCCGGCGAGATGAAGAAGGCCATGTTCAGCGTGCAGAACTTCCTGCTGCCAGACGCCGACGTACTGCCGATGCATTGCGCCGCCAACATCGGTGAAGAAGGCGACGTGACCCTGTTCTTCGGCCTGTCCGGCACCGGCAAGACCACCCTGTCGGCTGACCCGAGCCGTTACCTGATCGGTGACGACGAGCACGGCTGGGGCGTGGGCGTGGTGTTCAACATCGAAGGCGGTTGCTATGCCAAGTGCATCGACCTGTCCGAGAAGAACGAGCCGGTTATCTGGAAAGCTATCCAGTTTGGCGCCGTACTGGAAAACGTCGTGCTCGACGAGAACCGCGTACCGAACTACGCCGACGACAGCCTGACGCAGAACAGCCGCGCCGCTTACCCGCTGACCCACGTTGAAAAGCGTAGCGAGAAGAACCTCGGTGGTGAGCCGAATGCGGTGATCTTCCTGACTTGCGACCTGACCGGCGTGCTTCCGCCCGTGTCGATCCTCAACGAAGAGCAAGCGGCTTATCACTTCCTCTCCGGTTACACCGCGCTGGTCGGTTCCACCGAAATGGGCAGCGGCAGCGGTATCAAGTCGACCTTCTCCACCTGCTTCGGCGCACCGTTCTTCCCGCGTCCAGCCGGCGAATACGCAGAATTGCTGATCAAGCGCATCCGCGGCTTTGGTTCCAAGGTCTATCTGGTCAACACCGGCTGGACCGGCGGTGGCTACGGGGTTGGCAAGCGTTTCAACATCCCGACCACCCGTGGCGTGATCGCCGCAATTCAAAGCGGTGCGCTGATCGGTACTGAAACCGAGCAGTTGCCGATCATCAACCTGAGCGTGCCGAAGTCGGTGCCAGGTGTTGAAACAAACCTGCTCAACCCACGCAACACCTGGGCAGACCAGAACGCCTACGACGAAGCCGCTAAAGGGCTGGCGGGCTTGTTCATCGAGAACTTTAAAAAGTTCGACGTGTCCGATGCCATCCGCAACGCGGGTCCACAGCTCTAAGCTGTTGCTCGTACGTTGAAAAAAACCGCCTTCACCGGCGGTTTTTTTATTTCGGGCAATCACAGCGATAACCTGTGGGAGGTGCTTTAGCGGCGAGCTTTCGATCTGAGGAGTCGTCGCGGCTAAAGCCCCTCCAATTTTTTGTCGCGGCAATAAAAACGGAAAAGCCACCTTGAGGTGGCTTTTTGTGCGTATCTGTAAGCAGATTAAGCACGTGGTCTAACGGTGCAGTGCATCTTGCTCGGGTGGCCGCTCTTCACGGCCTCAGTGTGGCTATGTAGTTGCTTCGGGCCTCAGGCTTAACGGGTTGGCAACTCAGGCCATTTCCAGTGCGTATACCCTGTGGCTGTCGACTTGTGCATGGCTGGCTAGCGCCAGATAGGTGTCGATGTGTCACAGGCAGCGCTGGGGCTTTCGAGTTGTATGGCAGCGTTAGCCTTCGGTCGGCACAGCTCACGGCGAACAGGCAGGCTACCAACCGTTGTTCCCATCAGCCCGCCATCTGCGGGCGCCACTCCGTGTTGGTGGAGTGATGTGTGCGGCCATTTGGTCCTGATGAGCGATCTAGTTGGTAACCGGCAAGCTGCCGTTGAAACCAGATACCTGCATACTCGTCCCCTTTCTTTGCCTATATGCATTCAATGTAACCCAGCAATGCCGGCGGCATTAGTTGGATTGGTAATAGCGCAATGTCCTGTAGGTCTTAATTGTTGTTTACCGCCGTTGCGGTCAATGGAGTAACCGCTATGAGTACCCTCGAACGCGTATTTGGCTTTCAACAGCTGCGCCCAGGCCAAGAACGGGTGGTGACTGCGGTGCTGGCGGGGCGTTCGGCGGCGGCGATTTTCCCCACCGGTTCAGGTAAATCGTTGTGCTACCAGCTGCCGGCGCTGCACCTGCCGCACCTGACCCTGGTGGTCTCGCCCTTGTTGGCGTTGATGCAGGACCAGCTGGCGTTTCTGCATGGCCGTGGCATCAGCGCCGCCAGTATCGACTCGGCGCAAAGCCGCGAGCAGGCCTCTGAGGTCATGGCTAAGGCGAAATCCGGCGAGCTGAAGATTCTGATGATCTCGGTTGAACGGCTGAAGAATGAGCGCTTCCGCAACTTTATCGCCCAGGTGCCGATTTCCCTTTTGGTGATCGACGAGGCTCACTGCATCTCCGAGTGGGGGCATAACTTCCGCCCGGATTACCTCAAGCTGCCGGACTACCAGCGCCAGTTCGGCATACCGCAGGTGCTACTGCTCACCGCCACGGCCACGCCACCGGTGATTGCCGATATGCAGAAGAAGTTCGCCATTGCGGCGGATGATGTGGTCACCACCGGTTTCTACCGGGCCAACCTCAATCTGCTGGTCGAGCCGGTCAGTGGTGCCGATAAACAGCAGCGTTTGCAGCAGTGGCTGGGGGCCAAGGCCGGGCAGCCGAGCATCGTCTACGTCACTCAGCAAAAAACTGCCGAGCAAGTGGCTGCACGCCTGAGCCAGCGCGGCATTGCCGCCAGCGCCTACCACGCTGGGATGCCGCATGAGACGCGTGAGGCGATCCAGCGTCAGTTTATGGCCGGGCAGATCAACTGCATCGTTGCCACCATCGCCTTCGGCATGGGCATCGACAAGAGTGACATCCGCAACGTGGTGCACTTTGACCTACCCAAATCCATCGAGAACTACAGCCAGGAAATCGGCCGCGCCGGCCGCGATGGCCAGTCATCGGACTGCCTGGTGCTCGCCAACCGCGACAGCCTCAATGTGCTGGAGAACTTCGTTTACGGCGATACGCCGGAGTTGGAGGGCATTCGTTGCGTGCTCGATGAGCTGCTGGCCAGCAGCCAGAACGGCGAATGGGAGCTGATGCTCAATCAGCTGTCCGAGCAGAGCAATATCCGCCAACTGCCGCTGAAAACCCTGCTGGTGCAGCTGGAGCTGCGTGGCATCATCGCGCCGCGCTACGCCTATTTCGCCGAGTATCGCTTCAAATACCTGCTGGAGCCTGAGGTGCTGCTGGAGAAGTTCGACGGCGAGCGGCGGCAGTTTGTCGAGGCGCTGATCAGCACCTCACAGCGCGCGCGCACCTGGTGCACGGTGGATTTCGACCAGCTCTACGGGCAGCACCAAGCCGAGCGCGGCCGGGTGATCAAGGCGCTGGATTACTTTCAGGAAAAGGGCTGGATCGAGCTGGAAAGTAAGCAGATGACCGAGGTCTACGCCTTGCTTGACCCCGCGTTTGATCCGGCCGCACTGAGCGCCGAATTGCACGGTTATTTCAGCCAGCAGGAAGCCAGTGAGATTCGCCGGATTCACGCCATGCTCGCGCTGTTTGCTCGCGAGCAGTGCCTGAGCCAGCGTTTGGCCGCTTACTTCGGTGACGCCAATGCGCCGCAGCATTGCGGGCACTGCTCGGTATGCCGTGGGCAGGTGGCCCGCCTGCCCGCGCCGCCGGCTTTGCCGCCTTTGGCTGAACAGGATGTCCACGGGCTATGTGACAGTTTTGGGCGCAAATATCAGGAACTCAAAGGCCGCGAGCCTAGCGGCGAGTGCCTGACGCGCTTTCTCTGCGGTATCAGCGTGCCGCTGTTTACCAAGCTCAAGGCGCGCCAGGTGGGCGGCTTTGCGGCGCTGGAGAACTATCCCTATGCCGAGGTGCGCGCGTGGCTGGCTGAGCAGAATGGCTAGCCGCTATTCGGCCGGCTAGCCCGCTCCATCAGCGTCGGCGTTGCGGAAATTGCGTTTATTTCTGCTGCGCCGCCTGTCCCTGAGTCAGGGTCCACTGCAGAACATCGCGCGCCAGTTGATCGCCGGCCAGGCCAAAGGCGCTGACCACGGCCGGTACTGAGGTATCGCCGGCGGCCTGGTTGGCCTCGAAGCGCTGGCTGGCGAGGATGCGCCGGCTGCTACTGTCCACCAGGCGCGCCTCGAACAGAATGCGCACGACGGGGCGGCCGTTTTGGTATTCGCTGTTAAAGGCGCGCAGGTCACCGTCCAGCTCCAGGTCAGCTTGCAGGCGGCTTTCATCGCTGCTCACTGCTTTAAGGCGGCCGTCATCGCGGAAGGCGTCGACCAGGCGGTCGCGCAGCAGCAGTGGCGCGCGGTCGCTCCAGCGTACGCCCTGGTAAGCGCTGATCTGGTCACCCGGCGGCACGACGGCAATCCGCGTGCTGTCGAGCAATTGGCTGCTATACGGCGTGTTCACCCGTAAGGCCCAGTCGGCGCTGGCGGGTTGGCTGGGCAGGCTCGTGGCAGGCAGGCGGTAGGTGCTCAACACCTGGCTTTTCGGTAACACCGAGCAGGCGCTCAGGCTGCCAAGCAACAGCAGGGCGGCGAGCAGACGAAGAGGGCTCATGGTTGAAACTCCTTGATGGTGTCGCTGCGCAGCAGGTAGCCGGCCGGGTCTTCCTCCAGGCGGCGGGCGAAGGTGCGCAGGCTGCTGAGGGTTTCGCGCAGTTCGATAATGGTTGGGCCGAGTTCGGCAACCCCCTGCATGCCGCCGTCGAGGGCGCTGCGGTTGGTGCTCAGCAACTGCTCGACGGTCGTGCTGCTGCGCTCCAGTGAGGCCATCAGGCGGCTGGCGCTGTCCATCGCTTCGCGGCCCTGGCCGCTGAGCAACTGGTTGGCGTTGCGCATCAGGTCGACGGCTTCCTGGCTGGCGCTGGTCATCTGTTGCAGGGCTTGGCGCAGCTCGTCGCGCTGGTCGGCAACGCTGGCGCTGGTTTGTTCGATGTTTTCCAGGGTGCGCGAAATGCGCCCGACATTTTCACGGGAGAACAGTTGATTGGCGCGGTCGAGCAGGCGGGTGATGCTGATCAGCATGTCTTCGCCGTTGGCCATCAAGCGCGACAACGGCGAGGGATCGGCGATGATTTCCACGCGTTTGTTGCCCTGGCTTTCGAGTATCGGGCTGTCTGGGCTGCCGCCGTGCAGCTGGATCAGCGCCGCGCCGGTAATGCCAGTAATAGACAGGCGGGCGCGGGTGTCTTGTTTGATCGGGGTATTGGCGTCGACCCGGATATGCGCGCGGACCTTGCGCGGATCCTGCGGGTCAAGGCGCAGGCTGATCACGTCGCCCACCTTGATGCCGCTGTATTGCACCACGCTGCCTTTAGACAGACCGCTGACCGCCTCGTTGAAGATCACGTCGTAGTCGCGCAGGTCCTGGTCCGAGTTGGCTTTGCTCAGCCACAGGGCAAAGCCCAGGGCGGCGGCAACCATCAGTACGGCAAACAGGCCAATTAATACGTGGTGGGCACGCGGTTCCATTCAGTTTCTCCCTGGCGCGCCGTTGGCCGCCTGTTCGGCTGCGCGTCCGCGCGGGCCGTGAAAATAGTCGTGAATCCAAGGGTTATCGGTGGCGGCCACCACATCCAGGCGGTCGGCCACCAGTACGCGTTTTTCCGCCAGCACAGCCACCCGATCGCAGATGGTGTAGAGCGTGTCGAGGTCATGGGTGACCAGAAACACGCTGAGGCCCAGCGCATCACGCAGGGTCAGGATCAATTGATCGAAGGCCGCCGCGCCAATCGGGTCGAGGCCAGCGGTGGGTTCATCGAGAAACAGGATGTCCGGCTCCAGAGCCAGTGCGCGGCCCAGCGCGGCGCGTTTGATCATGCCGCCGGACAATTCGGTGGGGTATTTGTCGCCGGCCTCGCGCGGCAGGCCGACCAATGCCAGTTTGACCTGGGCCAGGCGTTCGGCCGCCGGGCGCGTTAGGCCGGCATGTTCAATCAGCGGCAGGGCGATGTTTTCGGTCACGGTCAGCGAGGAAAACAACGCGCCGCGCTGGTAGAGCACGCCGAAGCGTCGTTCCAGTTGCGAGCGGCGCTCGGGCGGCAGGCTCAGCAGTTCTTCACCAAATACTTTCACCGTGCCGGCGTTGGCGCAGCGCAGGCCGAGAATGCTGCGCAGCAGCACCGACTTACCGGTGCCGGAGCCACCGACCACGCCCAGCACTTCGCCGCGATACAGATCCAGGGCCAGGTCCTGATGCACGGTCTGTGCGCCGAAGCGGTTGACCAGATTGCGTACTTCGATAATCGCTTCGCCCGTCACCAGCCCATCTCCATCAGAAATAGCGCGGCCAAGGCATCGAGCACGATCACCACGAAGATCGACTGGACCACGCTGGAGGTGGTGCGCTCGCCCACCGACTGCGCGCTGCCCGTGACCTTGAAGCCTTCCAGACAGCCGATCACGGCGATCAGGAAGGCAAACAGCGGCGCTTTGGCCATACCGACCAGGAAGTGTTTCAGTGCGATGTTTTCCTGCAGCATGGCCAGGTACATGGCCGGCGAAATATCCAGGCTCAGGGCGCAGACCACCGCGCCACCGAGGATGCCGCTGAGCATGGCGATAAAGGTCAGGATCGGCAGGGCGATCAGCAGGGCGAACACCCGTGGTAGCACCAGCAGCTCCATGGGGCTCAAGCCCAGGGTGCGGATGGCGTCGATTTCCTCGTTGGCCTTCATCGAGCCGATTTGCGCGGTAAAGGCGCTGGCGGTGCGCCCGGCCATGAGGATGGCCGTAAGCAACACGCCAAACTCACGCAGGAAGGAGAACGCCACCAGGTCGACCGTGTAGATGCTCGCACCAAAATCGGCGAGCACCGTGGCGCCGAGAAAGGCCACCACCGCGCCGACCAGAAAGGTCAGCAGGGCGACGATGGGCACGGCATTCAGGCCGCTCTGCTGCAGGTGGGCGACCAGCGAGGTCATGCGCCAGCGGCCGGGGCGCAGGGTGATGGAGGCCATCGCCGCCAGGGTCAGGCCGATAAAGCCCAGTAGCGCGACACCTTGCTGCCAGAGCTCTGCCAGGGCTTGGCCGATCTGCCCGAAGAACTCGCGCCAGGCGGGTATGTGTTTGCCCGGCATGGCATCACCGGCCTCGGCAATGGCGCTGCCCACCGCTTGCAGCAAGGCGCGGCGTTCGCTGGCCAGGCCCGGTGCATCCTTGGCCAGCTGGGCCAGGCGCTGGCTGCCGAGTAATTCCACCAGCAACGCGGCACCGGCGGTGTCCAGCGCGCCCAGGTCTTGCAGGTCAATGCTGGCCGCGCTGTGCAGGGTGCCACGCAGCTGCAGCACGTTAGCTTCCAGGTGGGCGTAATGTGCCAGCGTCCAGTCGCCACCGATGCGCAAGCCTGAGGGCGCATCCGTGCGGTTGGGTTCAAGCGGGGTGATATAGGGGGCTGTGCTCATGGGCACAGCTTAACCTTGTCGCGGGTATTGCGCCCATATTCACGAGGGACGTGCATGATCACGCGGGTTCGCCGGGGCCGATTGATCGGCGCTCCGCGAGATGGTTATCAGTGCACGGTGGATAGGGGCCATTGCGGCCCTGGAGAAGTGCTGCAGCCGTTGGCTGCAGCGGCGGGATTCAGCGTTTGAAGTCGCGGGCGTCTTTGGCCCAGGTATCCAGCGCCGGGGTGATGTCATCGAGGCGCAGCTGGGTGCTGTCGTTCTCCAGCTGCAGGCCATGGCCTTTGCGCACCACGCGGACCATCGGCTTGCTATTGCTGCCATCGATGGCTTCCAGCTCAACATAAACTTCCGTGTTCAGGTCGCGCGTGCCGGCTGCGGTGCTGGCGGCCGCAGCAACCAGGGCAACAGGGATCACTTCATAAACCTTGAGCCCCTCCGGTGAAAGGTTCACCGCGGTGATTGCGCTGCGCAGTACCAGGGTGTCCCGATCGGCCTGCTCGACAATTCGCATCCGGCCGGCCAATTCAAGGCGTATGGCTTGCTGCAGGTAGTTGGCGATGTCATTCAAGGTTTGCTGGCTGACCTGTGCGCTGGGTGTGGGGGCGGGGTAGAACAGCGGTTTTTCCACCAGTACCGAGCTGTAATTCGCGAGTTGGAAGTCGGGCGCTATCCAGCGCATCACCGTCGCGCCGCTGGGCGACTGCGTGGGTTGCAGTTGTGAGTAGTCGCTGAGAAAGCCTGAATATTGCGAGGGGGTTGGGGTGTTGCTGGCGCAACCGGCCAGTAACACGCTGGCGGACAAGGCAAGGCCGAGGGTTTTGAGCATCATTGCGGTGATCTCATAAGGGCGGGTTGCCTAACTGTAGACCAGCCCTCAGCCGTCTCCACTGCAGGCCCTAGGTTTTGTGGAACACCAAGGCCTTTAGCGCACTGTCCGGCTGACTGTCTGGGAACTCCGGTGGGTTACTCAGGCGCTCGTCAAAACGCAGCTCAGGGGCCTCGCTGGCCATGGCTTGGATCAGGTAGTCGGGGCCGATCTCCGGCTCGTTGCTGCAGGCCAGCACTTTGCCATGGGCGTTGAGCAGTTCGGGCAGACGGCGCAGGACTTTTGGGTAGTCTTTGCTGAGCACAAAGCTGCCGCGCTGAAACGACGGTGGGTCGATGATGATCAGGTCGTAGGGGCCGTACTTGGCCACCTTGCCCCAGGACTTGAACAGGTCATGCCCCAGAAACACCACCTGGCTGAGGTCGTGCTGGTTCAGCCGGTGGTTATCGCGGCCACGGCTGAGCGCCGCCTTGGCCATGTCCAGGTTGACCACGTGTGCGGCACCACCGGCCAGCGCGGCCACCGAGAAGCCGCAGGTGTAGGCGAACAGGTTGAGCACGCGTTTGCCCGCCGCGTTTGCCTGCACCCATTGACGGCCGTAGCGCATGTCGAGAAACAGCCCGGTGTTCTGCTTGCGGCCAAGGTCGAGGCGATATTTCAGGCCGTGCTCGCAGATATCCCAGTGTTCAATCGGCTCACCGAGCAGCCACTGGGTTGGGCTTTCGGGCAGGTAGCGCTGCTGGAGTAACAGGCTGTGCGCGCCGCTCTGTTGCCAAGCCGTGCTCTGGCTGAGGTCTAGCAGCATGGCTTGCAGCGCCTGCAGTTCGGCATCGCCCAGCGGTTTGAACAGGGCGACCAGCAGCACGCCTTGCAGCCAATCCACCGTGACCTGCTCCAGCCCCGGCCAACAGCGCCCGCGGCCGTGAAACAGGCGACGGGTTTCCTCGGGCGCAGGGTTCAGGGCGATGAGCAGGTGTTGGTGCAGGGTGGCGAGAGCGTCGGGAGTCATGGCGGGCGGTCGGTCGAAGAAGGCGACGATTTTACAGGCAGCCGACCCGCTCGTGGCGTGGGGATCGTTGTTGTCGATGAATGTTATCGGTAAAGGCGTTTGGTATTCGCCATGACAGCTGCCTAGCATGAGCGCTTTCCGAGCCACGTTGAAGGTACTCCTCCATGCATATCGATGAAGCCATCCGCAGCCGTCGCGCCGTCAAAGGCTATGACCCGGCATTTACCCTCAGCAACGCCGAGAAGGACGAACTGCTGCAACTGGCGCTGCATGCGCCATCGGCGTTCAACCTGCAACATGTGCGCCTGGTCGAGGTCAGCGACCCAGCCCTGCGTCAGCAGCTGCGTGAAGTGGCCTGGGGTCAAGCGCAGGTGACCGATGCCTCGATGTTGGTGGTGGTCTGTGCCCAAGTTGATAGCTGGGAGCAAAATGTCGGCCGCGTTTGGGAAGGTGCGCCCGAGGAGGTGCAGGCTTATATGAGCGGTGCTATCGACACCTATTACCGCGACAAACCGCAGGTGCAGCGTGACGAAACCATGCGCAGTTGTGGCTTGCTGGCACAAACACTGATGCTGGCCGCGCGTGGCAAGGGCCTGGACTCCTGCCCGATGGATGGTTTCGATTTCGATGCCGTGGCCAAGCTGATCAACCTGCCGGCCAATCATGTGATTGCCTTGATGGTCGCGGTTGGCAAGAAAACCATCGAGCCGAAACCACGTATCGGCAAGCTGCCGTTTAACGAGGTGGTGCTGCGTAACACCTTCTAATCGCTATTGGCGCTCACGCTTCACTCATTAGCGGGCGCCGCCTCGGTTATGCACAGCCGAAAGATGGGGTGACAAAAGCGCTGCTTGAGGTGACTCTGGCAGCACGACGGGCTGACCGCACGTGGCCCGTCGTGCATAAGAAGAAGCCCAAGGAGCCCCCATGTCTGTTGAACATCTGGACGTTTTGATCATTGGCGCCGGCCTGTCTGGCGTCGGTGCGGCCTACCACCTGATGACGCATTGCCTCGGTAAACGCTTCGCCATCCTCGAAGGCCGGTCAGCACTGGGCGGCACCTGGGACTTGTTTCGTTATCCGGGTATCCGTTCCGACTCGGACATGTTCACCCTCGGCTACAACTTCAAACCCTGGACCAGCCCGCAGGCCATCGCCGACGGCCCGTCGATCCGCCGTTATATCGAGGAAACCGCCTGGGAAAACGGCATTCAGGAAAAGATTCGATTTCAACACCGGGTGCTCAAGGCCGACTGGTGCAGCGAGCGCGCCATCTGGACTCTGCAGGTGCAGCGTGGCGAGGACGCCGAACCGCTCAAATTCAGCTGCCAACACCTGCTGATGTGCACCGGTTATTACCGTTACGAGGCGGGCTACACCCCTGAATTCAAAGGCCGTGAACAGTTTCAGGGAGTGTTTGTTCATCCGCAGTTATGGCCGGAGGATTTCGACTATAGCGGCAAAAATGTCGTGGTAATCGGCAGCGGTGCAACGGCCGTCACCCTAGTCCCGGCGATGACCGACAAGGCCAAGCACGTGACCATGCTGCAACGCTCGCCGAGCTATGTGGTGAGCCTGCCGCAGGGCGATCCGCTTGCCGCTTTCCTGCGCCGCTTTCTACCGCAAACCTGGGTGTACCGGCTGGCTCGCACGCGCAATGTGGCCATGCAGATGGCGTTTTACAGCCTCGCCAAAGTCTGGCCCAGCCTGGTGCGCAAGTTGCTGCTGGGGCTGGCTAAGCGCCAGCTCGGTGCGGATGTCGACATGCGCCATTTCAGCCCGCGCTACAAACCTTGGGATGAGCGGGTGTGTGTCGTACCCAATGGTGACTTGTTCACGGCGCTGCGCGAAGGCAAAGCCTCGGTAGTGACCGAGCGCATTGATGGCCTGACCGCCAAGGGCATCCGCCTGAAAACCGGTGAGGAACTGCCAGCGGATGTGATCATCAGTGCCACGGGGCTGGAGTTGCAGCTGTTTGGCGGCATGCAGGTGGCGGTGGATGGTGTGCCCTTTGAGGCAGCCGAGAGCATGGGCTATCGCGGCATCATGCTGCGCGATCTGCCGAATGTGGCGGTGGTACTGGGTTACACCAACGCCAGCTGGACGCTCAAGGCGGACCTTTCCAGCGAGTATTACTGCCGCCTGATCAACCACATGGACGCCACCGGTATGCGCCAGTGCACACCGCGCGACCCGGCGCGGCAGGTCAAGGAAGCGCCGTTTCTCGACCTGGCCTCGGGCTATATCCAGCGTGCGGCCGGTAAGATTCCCAGCCAGGGCGACCGCGCACCCTGGAAGCTCTACCAGAACTACCTGCTGGATTTGGCGCTGCTGCGCTATGGCAAGGTGGAAGACGATTATCTGGCGTTTAGTTCACCGCAGGTCGATCCAGCCAATGCCAGCGCCACAGCGGTCTAGACTCTATAACTGTGTAAGCCAGACGCCATAGTTTGGTGGTGCGATATGCCTACAGGAATGTGGCCTAATATCGCTTCTATTACTGGCATTAGGCCGCTATTGTTTCGACCGTGTTAATGGATGAATAGCCGGGCGTGCCGGGTTGTTGCAGATGACGCCTTTAGAGGATGAGTGGAATGGAATCGCTTCAACAAGAGCAGCGCTATCTACCTGAGCTGCGGGCCCATATAGACCAGCTGCTGGCCAAGGGCTGGGTAATTGCCGGGCGTAATCCGTTGACACTGCAGTCCGGCCGCAAGAGCTACAGGGTCATGCACGGCATGCTGATTGGTGATGGTACGTTCTAGACTTGGCTAAGGTTTCTCGGGCCGCTGTTGATCATCGCTGATCGGCAGCGGCCTTTTTTCTAGGCATTACTTTGCGCCGGCGTTATTACGCTACAGATAGCTCAGTGAGGCTGGGCAATGGAGCTGATCTGTTCGATCAACCAATGCAGCGCCGGGTCGCGCTGGCGTTGGGCCAAGCTGATGATCTCCAGGTGAAACGGGCCGAGGGCGAACGGCAGCTCGAACAACTGCAACGGCAACAGGCCGGCAAAGTGGCGGGCCAGTTGCGTCGGCAGCACCGCGGCCAGTTCGCTACTGGCAACCACATGCGCGGCCTGCAGGTAGTTGGGCGTGCTGTAGAGGATCTCCCGACACAAGCCCTGTTCGCCCAACCATTGGTCCACCATGCCGCGGGTCTGGCCGCCGTGCACCCACAGGTGGCGCAGTTGCAGAAAGGTCGGTAGATCCATGGGGCCGGCCGCCAACGGATGATCACGGCGCACCGCCAGTTGCAGGGTTTCGCTCATCCAGTGCTGGCGAGAAAAGCGCGCGGGAATCTCCTCAAAGCGGCCCACCACCACGTCCAGCTCACCTTTATCCAGCGCTTCGGCCGGTAGGTTTGGCGTCAGGTGGCGAATGTCGATGCGCATGCCGGGGGCTTGCTGGCTGAGCTGCTCCAGTAAGCGCGGCATGCAGATCAATTCGACGTAATCAGTGACCGCAATATTGAAGTGCTGACGGCTGCTGGCCGGGTCGAACACCTCGCCGGCGTTGAGGCTCTGCTCGATCTGCTGCAGCGCGGCGCGTATCGGGGTTTCCAGTGCCTGGGCGCGCGGTGTCGGTTGCATGCTGCGGCCAACCCGTACTAACAGCGGGTCATCGAGCAGTTCGCGCAGGCGACTCAGGGCATTACTTACCGCTGGCTGACTGAGCGACAGGCGTTCGGCGGCGCGGGAGACATTCTGCTCGCGCATCAAGGCATCGAACACGCGCAGCAGGTTGAGATCGAAGGTTGAGATATTCATCTACTGAATACGACTTATCACAAGACTAAATTTCAAAAATAGTAACGCCTTGCCTATGGTGGCAGACGAATTTATTTCGCCCGTGCGGGTTTTCTGTCACCGCCACTAAGAGGATTGGCCATGAGCAAGGTAGTCAGCATTCAGCAGGTCGCCGTGATCGGCGCCGGAACCATGGGCCGCGGTATTGTCATGAGCCTGGCCAACGCCGGTCTTCAGGTGCTGTGGCTGGACAACAACCCGCAGATGCTCGAACAGGCCATGGCCGTGGTGGCCGAGACCAATGCGCATAACCTCAAGCTCGGGCGGATCAGCGCCGAACAGTCGGCCGCGCGCCTGGCCTGCGTCACCCCGGTGAGCGAGTACGCCGCGCTGGCGGATGCTGACCTGGTGATTGAGGCGGTGTACGAGAACCTCGAACTCAAGCAGCAGATCTTCCGTACCCTCGATGCCACCCTGAAGCCGAGCGCGATCCTCGCCAGTAACACCTCGGCGCTGGATATCGATGCGATTGCCGCTGTGACCAAACGCCCCGAACAGGTCTTGGGCCTGCACTTCTTCAGCCCGGCGCACATTATGAAATTGCTGGAAATCGTCCGGGGCGAGAAAACCGCCAAGGCCGTGCTGGAGGCCGCCGTCGAGCTGGGTCAGCGTATTGGCAAAGTGACTGTGGCGGCCGGTAACTGCGACGGTTTTATCGGCAACCGCATGCTGCACACCTATGTGCGCGAGGCGCGCATGCTGCTGCTCGAAGGCGCCTATCCGCATCAGGTGGACGCTGCGTTGCAGGGCTTCGGTTTCGCCATGGGCCCGTTCCGCATGTACGATGTGGTCGGCATCGACCTGGAATGGCGCGCCCGTGAACTGGCCGGCAAGGGCCAGGATGATCCGGCGGTGCAGGTGGATAACCGTCTGTGCGGCCTTGGCCGTTTCGGGCAAAAGGCGCGCATGGGTTATTACCGCTACGCCGAAGGCAGTCGCCAGGCCGAGCACGACCCCGAGGTAGATGCCTTGGTGCTGCAGGTGTCCGAGCAACTGGGCTTCGTCCGCCGCGAGATAGGCCCTAAGGAAATTCTCGAGCGTTGCCTGCTGGCGCTGGTCAACGAGGGCGCGAAAATCCTCGAAGAGAATATTGCGGCCAACAGTCACGACATCGATCTGGTCTACCTCAACGGCTACGGCTTCCCGGCCGACAAGGGGGGGCCGATGAGTTGGGCCGACAGCCAGGGTGTGGCGGCTATTCATGACCGCTTGAAGACGCTGCAGGCCGCGTTCGGTGAGCACTGGTTGCCGGCGCGCTTGATCGAGCAACTGGCGGCCAGCGGCCAGCGCTTTGCTGATGTTCAGGAGGGCCGCTTATGAGCTATCAAGCCCCACTGCGCGATATGCGCTTTGTGTTGCATGAGCTGTTCGATATCAGCAGTCACTGCGAGCTGCTCGGTAACGGTCTCGACCGCGAGCTGATCGACGGCGTGCTGGAAGAGGGCGCGCGTTACACCGCCGAGGTGGTGGCGCCGTTGAATCGCAACAGCGACGAACAGGGTTGTCAGCTGAGTGATGGCCAGGTGAGCACCCCGGACGGTTTTGCCGAGGCCTATCAGCAATACGTTGATAACGGCTGGGCGAGCATGACCGGGCCGAGCGAGTACGGTGGCCAGGCACTGCCGCAGATGCTCGCGTGCAACTTCCACGAGATGCTGATGGGCGCTTCGCTGTCGTTCCGCGTGTATTCCGGGCTGACCGAGGGTGCGGTGCTGGCGCTGTACAAACATGGCAGCGAAACGCTGAAAGACACTTACCTGCATAAGCTGGTTAGTGGCCAATGGGCCGGCACCGACCTGGCTTTGCTGCGTACCAAGGCCGAGCGGCAAGCCGACGGCAGCTTCAAGGTCAGCGGCAGCAAGATTTTTATCAGCGGCGGCGAGCAGGACCTTTCGGAAAACATCATTCATTTGGTGCTGGCGCGTCTGCCGGATGCGCCAGCCGGGGTGAAGGGTATCAGCCTGCTGCTGGTGCCGAAATTTATCGCCGCTGTCGACGGCACGCCGGGCGCGCGCAACGCGCTGTCCTGTGGGGCCATCGAGCACAAGATGGGCATCAAGGGCGCGTCCACCTGCGTGATGAACTTCGACGGCGCCACAGGCTGGCTGATTGGCGAAGCCAACCAGGGCCTGGCCTGCATGTTCACCATGATGAACGACGCACGCTTTCAGGTCGGTTTGCAGGGGCTAGGCATTGGCGAAGCGGCCTTCCAGGGCGCGCTACGTTATGCCCGCGAGCGCCTGCAGTCGCGTGCCCTGAGTGGTCCGGCCGAGCCGGGCAAGGCGGCCGACCCGATTATCGTTCACCCTGATGTGCGGCGCATGCTGCTGACGCAGAAGAGCCTGGTCGAAGGCAGTCGTATGCTCGCGGTTTACTGCGCGCGCCAGCTTGATCTGGAACACGCTCACCCGGACGCCGCCGCACGCAAGGCCGCCAGCAAGCGCGCGGCACTACTGATCCCGATCGTCAAAGCCTTCTTTACCGACATGGGCCAGGAAGTCGCCAGCCACGCCGTGCAGGTGTACGGCGGTCACGGTTTTATCCGCGAGTGGGGCATCGAGCAACTGATGCGCGATAGCCGTATTACCCAGTTGTATGAGGGCACCAACGGCATTCAGGCGCTGGACTATATCCGCCGCAAGGTGCTCGGCGACGGTGGTGCCGAACTGTCGGCGCTGCAGGCTGAATTCAGCGAGCTGTGCGACGCCCAGGCCGGCCGACCGCCGCTGGCGGCGTTGGCCAAAAGCGTGCAGGCGCGTCTGTGCGAATGGCGCGAGCTGAGCAGCGCGGTGATTGCCGCCAGCCAGCGCGATGTGCAGGAGATTGGCGCGGTGTCGGTGGATTTCCTCCAGTATTCGGCCTATGTGTTGCTGGCTGGCTTCTGGCTGCAGGCTGCAGCGCGGGCGCAAGATGCATTGGAGGCGGGTACCGGCGAGGCGGCCTTTTACCAGGCTAAGCTGCAGGCGGCCGATTTTTATCTGCGTAGAGTTCTGCCGCGTGCCAGCGCCCATCGCGAGGCGCTGCTCGGCGGGGCGGCCTGTTTGATGGCGATGGATGAGGCGAGCTTTGCGTTCTAAAGCGCGTAGGCTGAGTTCAAGACGCCCGTAACTTATTACAACAAGAGGACGCCCCATGCTGCCCTTTAGCTTTGCCACCACTGCGCAGATCCTCTGCGAAATCGGCGCGTCGCGGCGCTTGGCCGAACTGTGCCGAGAGCGCGGTGCGCAGCGAGTGCTGATCGTCACTGATCCCGGCATCAGCAAGCTGGGTTTGCTCGACGAGGTATTGCCCGGTTTTGCCGCGGCGGATGTGAGTGTTGAGGTGTTCGATCAGGTGGTGGCTGACCCGCCCGAAGCCATCCTGCTGGCGGCAGTGGAGCAGGCCAAGGCGCTCAAGGCGCAGTTGATTGTCGGCTTTGGGGGCGGCAGCTCGATGGATGTGGCCAAGCTGGTGGCGCTCTTGGCGCACCCTGAGTGCAGTCAGGCATTGGCGCAGATGTACGGCGTCGGCAATGCTCGGGGGCCGCGCCTGCCGCTGATTCTCGTGCCGACCACCGCCGGCACCGGTTCGGAGGTCACGCCGATTTCCATTATCACCACCGGGGCAACCACCAAGATGGGCGTGGTCTCACCGTTGCTATTGCCCGAGGTGGCCGTATTGGATGCTGAGCTGACCCTCGGTCTGCCGCCGGCGGTGACAGCGGCCACCGGTATCGATGCCATGGTCCACGCGATTGAGGCCTACACCAGCGCGCTGAAGAAGAACCCGCTGTCCGACTTGCTGGCCCGAGAGGCGCTGCGCCTGTTGGCGGGTAATCTGGATGAAGTGGTGCACAACGGCGCTAACCGCGAGGCGCGTCAGGCCATGCTGCTCGGCTCCTGCCTGGCCGGGCAGGCGTTTGCCAACGCGCCGGTGGCGGCGGTGCATGCGCTGGCGTATCCGCTGGGCGGGCACTTTCATATTCCCCACGGCCTGAGTAACGCACTGGTGCTGCCGCATGTGCTGGGCTTTAACGCCAGCGTGGCCGCGCCGCTGTATGCCGAGCTGGCGCCGCTGGTGTTGGGTGATGCCCTGCGTGCTGGCAGTGCGCTGCAGCAGACCGAGCAGTTGATTGCCGCCTTGGCCGACTTCAGCGTGCGCAGCGGCCTGCCCACCTGCCTGCGTGATGCCGGTGTGCCGCAGGATATGCTGCCGACCCTGGCCCGCGATGCGATGTTGCAGCAACGCCTGCTGGTGAATAACCCGCGCGAGATGACCGAGGCCCATGCACTGGCCATCTATCAGGTGGCTTATTAAGGCTGTCTGGTATCTGTAAGCGATCTCGACTTATAGGAGCGGCCTTGGCCGCCATTGGCGGTCGAGGTGCCACGTAAAATCGCGGGCAAGCCGGAGTGCCGCCCAGCCGTTCCTACAAAAGCATGGGCGCTGTGCTTCCCGCTAACTACAAGGATTCCCGATGAGCCAACCCCAACACTTGCGTAGCGATTACCGGCACTTCCAGCCGATCACCACGCGCTGGCATGACAATGATGTCTACGGCCATGTAAACAATGTCACCTACTACAGCTTCTTCGACAGTGCGGTGAACACCTACCTGATCGAGGTCGGCGGCCTGGATATTCATAGCGGCGCTGTGGTCGGCTTTGTGGTCAGCTCCAGCTGCGATTATTTCGCCTCTATCGCTTTTCCCGAGCGTATCGAGATCGGCCTGCGCGTTGGCAAACTGGGCAACAGCTCGGTGCAGTACGAGCTGGCGGTGTTCAAGGACGGCGAGGATGAGGCCTGTGCGGCGGGGCGTTTCGTGCACGTTTTTGTCGATCGCAGCAGCAACCGCCCGCTGAGTATTCCCGAGACCCTGCGCGCGGCGCTGACGCTGTTGTTGGTAGAGGCGGCTGCATAGGCAGCGCTTTTACACGGCCGCTGCGTTAAAGCAGGGGGGCGCTCGGCGCTTCCTGTACAAACAAAAAAAGCCGCTGGTGAGCGGCTTTTTGCTGTCTACACGGGCGACTCAGTGGTGCCTGTGTTTTCTATGCTTTTTATGTTTCTTGTGTTTGTGGTCGTGGTAATGGCCGCGATCGTGACGACGGTCACCATTACTACCGCCGGCGTATTCATTGGCCAGCGCGCCACCGGCTGCGCCGCCCAGGCCTGCACCGATGAGTGAGCCGGTGCTACCGCCGACCGTATTACCCAGTACCGAGCCACCGGCGGCACCCAGCCCGCCGCCCAGTGCGGCTTCAGTCTTGTTGCCGTCGCGCGCGGTTACCACGCCGCCGGCTGCGCCACCCAGGCCCGCGCCAATCGCAGCGCCGGTGCTGCCGCCAACCTGTTGGCCAATTACATTACCTAAGACTCCGCCAAGGCCGCTGCCGATGGCGACCTTGCCGGTATCGCCAGCCATGGCCAGGGGGCAGACCAAGGCGCTGAATATCAGCGCAGAACATAATGTACGCATACGGCAGACCTTCTTGATGTCAGTGGGATGCGGATCTAAGCCTTTGGTTTTAAAGGGTGAAGTGTTCGCTCCCAGTCTTAGAGTCAATTGCAGGAAAAAATTCCCTGCCGTTGGTCGCCGCTGTGATCGCCGCCACACAAGCCGAGATTAAATAATGCGCGCCTCGGCGTGATGCGCCTGCAAACGGATCGCCACGTACTTCGAAGTTGGGGTGAAACTACCCGCGCCAAAGCTCTGCAGCGGCACCAATGGATTGGCCTCCGGGTAGTACGCCGCCGCCTGGCCGGCGGGAATGTCGAAGGCCAACAGGGTGAAACCAACGACCTTGCGCTCGATGCCGTCATCCCAAATGGACTGAATGTCGACCTTCTGCCCCGGCTGAAAGCCCAGGCGCAGGATGTCGGCTTCATTGACGAACAGCACCTGGCGCTGGCCTTTGACCCCACGGTAGCGATCATCCAGGCCATAAATGGTGGTGTTGTACTGGTCGTGGGAGCGCAGGGTTTGCAGGATCAGGTCCGGCGTTTGCCCGGTGTTGCGTACCTGTGGTGGCAGCAGGTCGGTGGGCAGTGGGTTGGCTTTGAAGTTGGCCTTGTGGTTGGCGGTCAGCCAGCGGCGTTCGCCGGCCGCGTTGCCTAGGTAAAAGCCGCCAGGGTGCTGCACGCGCTGGTTGAAGTCGCTAAAGCCGGGAATGGTGTCGGCAATCAGCTCGCGGATGCGGCTGTAATCGGCAATCAGCGTGTCCCACTCGACGGGATGGTTACCCAGCGTGGCTTTGGCGATACCGGCAATGATCGCCGGCTCCGAACGCATCTGCGCCGACAGCGGTTCGAGCTGGCCATAGGAGGCGTGGATCATGCTGAATGAGTCTTCCACGGTCACGGCTTGTGGGCCATCCGCCTGGTGGTCGATGTCGGTGCGGCCTAGGCACGGCAGAATCAGTGCATCCGTGCCGGTGGTCAGGTGGCTGCGGTTGAGCTTGGTGCTGATTTGCACGGTCAGTGCGCAACGGCTCAGTGCTACATGGCTGCGCGGGCTATCCGGGGTGGCTTGGGCGAAGTTACCGCCCAGGCCGATAAACACCTTGGCGTGGCCATCGAGCATGGCGTTGATCGCTTCAACCGTGTTGTGACCCTGCGCGCGCGGGACCTGGAACTGAAAGCGCTGCTCCAGTGCGTCGAGAAATGCTGCCGGCGGGCGCTCATTGATGCCCATGGTGCGGTCGCCCTGCACGTTGCTGTGGCCGCGCACCGGGCACAGGCCGGCGCCGGGCCGCCCGAGGTTGCCGCGCAGCAGCTGCAGGTTGACGATTTCCTGGATGGTCGCCACCGAGTTGTGGTGCTGGGTGATGCCCATGGCCCAGCAGATGATCACCCGCTCGGCGCGGCGGTAGAGCAGGGCCGCGTGCTGCAAATCATCCAGGGTCAGGCCGGACTGCTCGACCAGCGACTCCCAGCTGCTGGCATCCAGCAGCGCCAGGTAGTCATCCACGCCGTCGGTGTGTTCGGCAATAAACGCCAGGTCGAAAACCGCCGGCTCGCCGTTGGCCAGCGCTTCGCGGTGCCACTGCAGGAGGAATTTGGCCATGCCGCGCAGGGCGGCTAAATCACCGCCCAGGGCTGGGCGGAAGAATGCGGTATTCAACGGTTCGGAGCCGTTGGTGAGCATTTCCAGGGCATGCTGCGGATGCTGAAAACGCTCCAGTCCGCGCTCTTTTAACGGGTTAAAACACACCACCTGGGCGCCACGTTTGACTGCCTCACGCAGCGGTTCGAGCATGCGCGGGTGGTTGGTGCCGGGGTTTTGCCCGAGCACGAAGATCGCATCGCTGTGTTCAAAGTCGGCAAAGGTCACGCTGCCCTTGCCCACACCCACGCTCTGGCCGAGGGCCACGCCGCTGGCTTCGTGGCACATGTTTGAGCAGTCAGGGAAGTTGTTGCTGCCAAAGGCGCGGACAAACAGTTGATACAGATAAGCCGCTTCGTTGCTGGCCCGGCCGGAGGTATAGAACTCAGCCTGGTTAGGGCTTTCCAGCCCCTTCAGGTGCTCGGCGATCAGGGCGAAGGCGGCGTCCCAGCTGATCGGTTGGTAGTGATCGCTGGCGGCGTCATAGCGCATTGGTTCGGTCAGGCGGCCCTGGTATTCGAGCCAGTAATCGCTCTGCTCACGCAGCTGGCTGACGCTGTAACGGGCGAAGAAGGCCGTATCCACACGGCGTTTGGTGGCTTCCCAGTTGACCGCCTTGGCGCCGTTCTCACAAAACTTGATGTGGCCGTCTTCCGGCGAGTCGCCCCAGGCGCAGCCGGGGCAGTCGAAACCGCCGTGCTGATTGGTCTTGAGCAGGGCACGGAGGTTTTTGAACGGCTGCTTACTGTCCAGCCAGAAGTGCGTGACGCTGCGCAGCGCGCCCCAGCCGGCAGCGGCACCTTTGTAAGGTTGATAACGTGGCTTGATCGGTTGCAGGCTCATGGCTGTTTGGCTCCGGGCGCTGCCGGGCTGTACACCCGTGGTGCGCTCTGCTGGGGAATATGGATCAGATTGAGGTTGTGCTGACGTGCCCATTGCACGCTCAGGCTGGTCGGTGCCGACAGGCTGACCAGGGTGCCGATACCGGCGCGCAGTGCTTTGTGAATCAGCTCCAGGCTGCAGCGGCTGGTGACCACGGCAAAGCCCTGGCGCAGGTCTTGACCGTCGCGGTGCAGGGCTCCGAGCAGCTTGTCGAGGGCGTTATGCCGGCCGATGTCTTCGCGGCACAGGCGGATCTGCCCTTGAGCATCGACAAACAATGCCGCGTGCACGGCGCCGCTGTGACGGGCCATGGTTTGTGCTGTTTGAATGCGCTGACGCAGGCCCTGCAGGTGAGCCGGGGCGGGCAGTGGGCTAGACGGTAGGTTTTGCAGCTGCGGCAGCGCCTGCTCTAGCGCTTCGACCCCGCACAGGCCGCAGCCGCTGTTACCGGCTAAGGTACGGCGCTGCTGCTTGAGCGACCAGAAAGCGCGGTTACTGACCTGCACGTCGGCGCTGATGGCGCTGTCGTGCTGCTGGAGGCTGATGTCGTAGATGTCATCGAGCGAATCGATCAGGCCGGCGCTCAGGCTGAAGCCATAGATAAAGTCTTCTAGATCGCTGGGCGAAACCATCATCACGCTGTGGCTGATGCCGTTGTAGCTGATCGCCAGGGCGGTCTCGCTGGCCAGTGCGGCCGCGCCTTCCAGCGGTTCGTTTGCCAGTTCGACATAGCTGTAGGTGGGCGCAGGCACTGGCGTGGCATTCGCTTGCTGAGCGCTGAGCGCTGAGTGGAGCGTGGCGTGGCATGGGCAGAGCTTCCCGGCGACAAAGTATCTCTGTCAGCCTAGGCCGCTCGGGTGTGGGCGTCTAATCGCTGTCGCCGATGGAGTGATCGATACGCTCTATCAATGCTCAAGCATCGGTCTTTCAGGCGGTTGCGGGTGGCAAAAAGTGCTGCGCTTCGGCAAAACAGGCTTCGGCCAGGGCCGAGCGCGGCGCGCTGCGGCGCAGGATCAAGCCCAGTGGTGCGAGCGTGTGGGCGTCCTCGATGGGCGTCAGCGCCAGGTGTTCGGTGAACTCCGCCAGGCCGCTGTTGAGTGGCATGATCGCGCAGCACAGGCCAGCGCTGACGGCTTGCAGCAACTGGTGCACGGCATCGGTTTCCAGCCGTGGGCTGGGCGTCAGGCCACGCGAACGGAAGCTGTGATCAATCGACTGGCGAAAGTGCATGCCCGCCGAGAGCAGGCCCAGCGGCAGCTCGATCAGACTCTCCCAGCGTAGGGCCGGTCGGGTGAACTGGAAGTGCCGGCGGTCGTACAGCAGGCCCATACGCGTTTCGGCCAGCTCCAGGCTGTCAAAGTGCTCGCGGTCCAAGCGGTCGAGGTAGGACAGGCCGAGGTCGAGCTGATTACGCCCGAGGCGTTCGAGGATCTGCTCGCTGCTCAGGGCAAACAGCTGGAAGCGCAGCCCAGCATGCTGCTCAGCGAAAAACTGCACCAGGCGCATCGGATCGAAGCCGGCCAGCGGCACCACACCCAGACGCAAGGTGCCGACCAGCTGGCCACGGCAGGCGGCCGCTTCCGCATACAGGCCGTCATGCGCGGCCATCAGGCTGCGCGCCCAGGCCAGAATACGCTCGCCTTCGGCGCTGAACCCCTCGAAGCGCTGACCACGACGCACCAGTTCCAGGCCCAGCTCGTCTTCCAGCTGGCGCAGGCGCATCGACAGGGTCGGCTGGGTGATATGGCAACGGGCGGCTGCCTGGCCGAAGTGACGGGTTTCATCCAGGGCGATAAGGAACTTCAGCTGTTTGATATCCACGATGTGTCCTTAAACCCTGAGTCTGGCGATTCTAGCAGGCGCCTGATGGGTATCTGACGCTGAATCGGCCCTGCAACGCCAGCGCCGTTGTCACGAATCCGGGTCTAGACTTCGGGCTCCGGGCAGCGTTGCCCGGCCACTTTCCAAGGAACAAGAGGACGCCTTATGAGTCTGTTTGCCTTTGTCAAAGAAGCTGGTACGAAACTCTGGGAATCACTGGTCGGTCAGGAAGCCCAGGCGGCCGAATCGCTGACGGCGCACGTTGCCAAAGTGGGGCTGGGTAACCCGAATATTCAGGTCAGCGTCGAAGGTGAGAAAGTTATCGCCCGTGGTGAAGTGGCCAGTCAGGAAGAGAAGGAGAAAATCCTGCTGGCCCTGGGTAACGTCGCCGGTGTGGCCGAAGTGGAAGACCATATCAGCGTGGCCACGCCGGCCCCGGCGGCGCGCTTTGTCACGGTGAAGAAGGGCGACACCCTGAGCGCGATTGCCAAGGCCGAATACGGTAACGCCAATGCCTACCCGAAAATATTTGAGGCCAACAAACCGATGCTCAGCCACCCGGACAAGATCTATCCGGGCCAGGTGTTGCGTATTCCTGAGTAATAAACGACTTACTTGTCGGGCGGCTGCAATGGCCGCCCGATGCGGTTACAGCCCCTGCAACAACTCCCGGTAATCCTCCACGGCAGCAAATTCCTCGGTGTCCTTCGGTCCCGCCTGGCTATCGGGTTGGCGTACGGCGAGCAGGTGGCCGATGCCAAAGCGCCCGGCGCTGCGCAGGATCGGCAGGCTGTCATCGATAAACAGGCTGCGAGCCGGCTCGAAGCTGATGTCCTGCTGCAGGGCGTGCCAGAACTGCTGATCTTCCTTGGGGAAGCCATAGTCGTGGGAGCTGATCAGCCGGTCGAAGTAGGGCGCCAGTTCGATGCGTTCGAGCTTCAACGACAGTGAATCGCGGTGCGCGTTGGTGATCATCACCACCTGCTTGCCGGCTTGGCGCAGGGCCTTAATGAAGGTGTCGGCGTCTGGGCGCAGGGCGATCAGGTGCGCCACTTCACGCTTAAGGTCGCGGATCGACAGCTTGAGCTCGCGGGTCCAGAAATCCGTGCAATACCAGTTCAACGTCCCGGCGTGCTCGCGAAACAGCGGCAGCAATTCGGCATCGGCAAGCGCACGGCTGATGCCATGGTGCTCGGCATAACGCTGCGGCAGGTGCTGCAACCAGAAGTGGTTGTCGAAGTGCAGGTCGAGCAGGGTGCCGTCCATATCCAGCAGGACGGTGTCGATGGTGTTCCAGGGCAAGGCGGGCATGCGAGGTCTTCAGGCTGATGCGCAGGGGCGCGATTTGCGCCGTGGGCGTCGTGATCGCGCAATCTCCTACGCAGATAATAGGAAGTCGGGTAGCCCCGGATCATTACTGATCCGGGGCCCCCTAAGAACCGTACGTGCGAGTTTCCCCGCATACGGCTCAAGCTTACATAAAGCCAGCGTAGGCTGGCCGGCAACTATTTACGTGCGACCTTAATACTTCAAGCCGCTATATCGCAGAGCCACTTTAAGTTGCTGGCTGTGTGCCAGCGCATGGCAGTTGGGGTGAAGCAGCGCACGATTGCTCAGATTGTCCGATCCACCGTCCACCCGTCTGATGACGTGGTGGTCGTGCCAACCGGTTTCCTTGCTGATCGCTTGCCCGCAATGGGCGCAGAGCCCTCGCTGTCTGCGAAAGATGCTGAGTATCTGTCCCCGGTAACGCAGCTTATGCTGCATCCGTTGAACTCTCAGCGCCTCCCACTTCAACTCGTGCTGAGCATCATAAGGATGATAATCACCCGGCAGACGCTTGTGGCGCACGATTGCGGTGTCCGCCAGCGTGTATAGCTGACGATGTTGCTTTTCTCCCTTGCCATTCTTAAAGGGGTACGCAAACACCCAGTTCCGACTACCTATTGATTGGAAGTATCGCTTCCTAATCCATTCGGCGGACTTTCTTGGATGCCTTCGTTTCGCCCATCTCCATAGTCGCCAGTGGATCAGATGATCCAGCCGGCTGAAGATTTGCTTTGCCACGACTGGTGAGTGGTATTGCGCCCACCCTTTCAGTACCGGGTTCAGTTGACCGATCAACGCTTCCTGCGTCATGGCTCCGCTGTTTTTGATGATCTCACGCACCTTCCGATAAAACGCCGAAGCGTTCTTCTTTGATGGTTTGATCAGCAGCTTGGCCTTCCTGTGAGGCGATTTCGGTACATATTTCCTGAAATGCCACCCGAGAAAATCAAATCCGGTCGTGATGCTGGTTATCCGGGTTTTTTCCTGAGACAGCGCAACCCCTCGTGCAGACAGAAATTGCTCTACCCAGGACTTGATCTCGATCTCTAGGAACTCTTTCGAGTCAGCCAAAATCACGAAATCATCCGCATAGCGCACCACGTGAACTCTTCTTTTCCTGGCAGCCCCTATCCCAAGTTTCTTGGCTAAATAGGCTTTGAGTTGAGTTTCGAGGCCATTCAAAGTGGCATTAGCCAAACAGGGCGAAATGATTCCGCCCTGTGGCGTCCCGGCCTTCGTGGCCATGAGTTGTCTCCGGTCGACTACCCCGGCTTTCAACCATTTGCGCAGCACCGTCCTGTCCATGCAGACGTTTTGGCACAGCCACTCATGGTTGATATTGTCGAAGAACCCTTTGATGTCCCCTTCCATAACCCACGCAGGCCCATAGGAAGGTGCCAGCAGGTGGAACAGTTCAACCATTGCGTCAGCGGTCGATCGGTCAGGCCTGAAGCCAAAACTTTTCGGATCGCTGGTGCTTTCCACAACAGGTTCTAGCGCTTGAAGAAATAATGCCTGCATGGCCCGATCCAACATCGTCGGGATGCCCAGCGGGCGTTTCTCCTGCTTACCTGGTTTCGGTATCCATACTCGCCGTAGCGGTTTGGGCCGATAACCTCGTTGTTTCGACAGACTTCCCACGGCACGGAGTTTGGCCTGGGGCGACCCCCAAGTTTCTCCGTCGACTCCCGGCGTCTTGCGACCCCGATTTTCCGTGACTCGCCTTACAGCCAAACAGCGGCCATAAAACGAGTGGGTCAGCATCCGTTGCAGGCGTTTAACCTTGCGCCAGTTACCTTCCAGTGTTGCCTGCGCAATCTTTAGCTGCGTTTTCCGAACAGAGCGCTGAATGATGGCCCAATCGAGATCATGCCAATTCAGTGCTGTGCTGGAGGGCGCAGCCGTAACCAGTAGTTCTGGTTGCGTTTTCATACAGTCCTCCCGAGGTCATGCGACATTCAGGACGGACTACTCCCCTAGGGGCAGTAATCCACCCCTAGGGTTGCTTTGTTTTCGCTGGAATCAGCGGTTAGTCATGCGCTCGTAAACCAGATGCATGTCAGCCAGAGTTGCCTCTGCTGATAATGTTTCAATCGGTATGCCACCCATTACAGGCAGCCGTTCGCTTTTTGCATCCTCCTATTCCCCACATTCATCAGCGCCCTTGCGGTTTGCCTGCCTTGCCTGTTTAACCAGCAAGGCGAATGGTCGGGATTGCCACGTTCTCCGAGTCACATCAATTCCCCGTGTAGGCTTCGTCTTTCCCCCGGCAGTTTTTAGGTATCGCGCCCCTTCAGCTCACAGGGACGACCAACTGCGTTGCCATTTTGGCTGAGGCCAATAATTGCCGTAGGCCCATCCATAGTTACGAGGGTTCGGTCGACGATTCACATGTGTTAGCCATGCGGGTTAGGTCACTAGCCTCCATACGTCCGTGCAATTCGGACATATCACGCGCGCCGTCACCGGAGCGTGTTTCTCGCGAAAGAAGAGACATTGTTAATCGGGCTTCACACCCCAGGGTTGGACCCCGGCGCATGCCGATCTAGTGAACTGATGGATACACATCAGGCTCGTTACTCCATGAACAATCAGAGTTGAGCAATGTGATTCGGAACTAGCGTTCCGTGCTTGGTCAATGCACCTCCTACGTCTCTCGACGGTGGCGAGGGGCCTTAATAGCCAAGCGCCAGAAAGGAAGTGCCCAAGGGGCAGACTTCCCCTATGGGTTTGACATATTTAGTAACAATCCAGTCTGGCCGGAAAGCTACCTGAGGCTCTAATTGCGCCGATTTCAATGTCCTTTTGGACCCAAAATGGCACATTTCTTTAACCGATCAACAGAAACGCAAGCGCGCCATCAACCGGAATAGTGCTGGAAAGCCCAGCTGCATTGACTGCTTTTTCAGGCTTCAACCCTTTGATACAAAGGGTTTTGGTGCCAAGGCGCAGTGGCCAGACCAAGCACGACACGTCATCGTGTCGCACAAGCCGCGTTATGATAACCCGCTATGTCCTGCCCAGGAGCCGCCCCATGCGCCAGAAACCCACCGTACTCGCTCGCGAAATTGTCGCCAGCAGCCGCCTGTTCCGCGTTGAGGAGTTGCAGTTGCGCTTCAGCAACGGCGTGGAGCGCACCTATGAACGGCTGGTGGGCAAGGGCGCAGGCTATGGCGCGGTGATGATCGTGGCGATGGCGGATGCCGAGCATGCTCTGCTGGTCGAGGAGTATTGCGGTGGCACCGATGACTATCAGCTGTCGTTGCCCAAAGGCTTGATTGAGCCGGGTGAGGATGTGCTGGACGCGGCCAACCGCGAGCTTAAGGAAGAAGCCGGGTTTGGCGCGCGCAAGCTTGAGCATCTGGCTGAGCTGAGCCTGTCGCCAGGCTATATGAGCCAGAAGATTCAGGTGGTACTGGCCTGGGACCTTTATGAAGAGCGTTTGCCCGGTGATGAGCCGGAGCCGATGCGCGTCGATAAAGCCAATCTGCGTGAGCTGTCGAGCCTGATCCAGCAGCCGCAATTCACTGAGGGGCGTGCTTTGGCGGCGTTGTACCTGGCCCGCGATGTGTTGACCCAGCGTGGGAGCTTTAAACCATGAGCCACCCTCTGATTCCGGCGGTGATTGAGCTGGTGCGCCAGGCTGGCGCGGCGACGCTGCCATTCTGGCGCGCCGATGTCACGGTGAATGAGAAAGCCGATGCCTCGCCGGTCACCGCTGCCGATATGGCCGCGCACCACATCCTTAACGATGGCCTGCTGGCGCTGGCGCCGGATATTCCCGTGCTTTCCGAGGAGGCCGCGGATATTGCCTTGAGCGAACGCGGGCAATGGAGCCGCTGGTGGCTGGTCGATCCGCTGGATGGCACCAAGGAGTTTATTGCCGGCAGCGAGGAGTTCACCGTCAACGTCGCGTTGATCGAGCAAGGGCGCGTGGTGTTTGGTGTGGTCGGTATTCCGGCCACCGGCCAGTGCTATTACGGCGGTGCTGGCCTGGGTGCGTGGCGCGCCAATGCGGCGGGCGAAAGCGAGGCTATCAGTGTGCGTCTGGCCCCGCAGGAGGCCTTTACCTTGGTGGCCAGCCGCCGTCATTCCAGCCCGGCGCAAGAGGCGTTGCTGGCAGGTTTGAGTGAGCGTTTCGGTGATCTGCAACTGGCCAGCGTTGGCAGTTCGTTGAAGTTCTGCCAGTTGGCCGAGGGTAACGCCGATTGCTACCCGCGCCTGGCACCGACCTCGCAGTGGGACACGGCAGCGGCGCAGGGTGTGCTGGAAGGGGCGGGCGGCGAGGTGCTGACGCTCAAAGGCGAGGCGTTGACTTATGAAGCGCGCGAGTCCTTGCTCAATCCGTATTTTCTGGCCCTGCCAGCGGCCGCTGCCTGGCGCGCCGAGCTGATTCAGTTGGCCCGCGCGCTGGATTAAGCAGCGAATCTGCCGTTACGTGGCAGGTTGCAATCGCTGCTAAAGCCCCTCCTACAAATCGCGGCGCGACATGTGCAGCCCGTAGGATGGGTTAGCCGCAGGCGTAACCCATCACTGACGCTTAATCGAGCATATCGCCGTAGCGTTCGTCCTTCTTGAACACCAGTGGCTGGGCAAAGCCCGGCACCGTGATCTGCTGCGGATTGATGTCAATCTGCTGGTCGTCGATCAGGTCGTTACCGAAGTTGTAGATAATCCCCAAATCGCCCAGCAGTGCTTGCGCATCATAGGCCTGGGCGGCCGCGCGAGTGGCCTCGCGGCGTTGCAGGTAGGCGCTAAACGCCGCCTCGCCATGACGCTTGCGCAACATCCGCTCGGCTACATGCGGTGCCAGCAGCAGGGCGCTGGCGTTGTTGCCGCCAAAACCCTTGGAGTTGATAAAGCACATGTCCAGCTGTTCGGGCGCACGCGTACGGTCGGTGGTGGCAAAGCTCAAATGCTGCTGGTGCACGTCCTCGGCCACTGCATCGATGGTCTTGATCCCCGGAATGATGCCGTACTTGAAGCTGCCCAGGGCGGAGATCACCTGATCGCCACTGGCGGTGGCCAGGGAGTGACCAACAAAGGCTTTAACGGCGGTGACTGGCCACTGCTCAATAGCAAAGGCGCTGGCAATGCGGTCGAGGATGACCGATTCGGTCACCCGGTTAGCCGGCGTGCTGGAACCGTGGGCATGCACAAAGCTGCGCTCACGCACCGCATCGATACCGAGCAGTTGCACGGCGCTGGCCACGGCCTTGGCCACGGTCAGGTAGTTGCCCGGACCGGGCGCAGAGATGGATTTTTTGAAGCCATCGGCGTTGATAAACACATCCGGCACGGCGCCATGGATGTCGGCGCCCAGCTCCAGAGCCAGCTCATCGTCCATCAGCACCACGAACTGGCAGGCTTCGGCCAGGGTGAAGCCGCAGTTCTCGCCAAACGGGCGGCTGGCGCGGCGGAAGTCGGCCTGATCTTTGCCCTCGATCTGGCGCAGGCCATCCTCGGTCGCCAGGGCGCCCATGGCGCCGTAACCCTCGATGCATTCCTGAGTGATCGGCGCTTCGCTGTTGCCGACGATGGCCACCCGCGCCTTGCCCGAACTGATCAGTTCGATGCCTTTTTGCAGGTTATAGAGGAAGGTGGCGCACGCGCCGGTGACGCTGCCGGTGCTGCCGACGCTGCCCAATACATAGGCGTTGATAAAGTCCGCCGGCATGGTGTTGAGGCCCAGCGCCAGCTGTTTAGCGGTAACCCGGCCGCCCTTGAGGCGTGACTGCATCAGGCCGCCGAAACCGTTTTCATCGAGCTGGCTCATGACGCTGCCGGCAAACACGGCAACTTCGTCTGGCGCCACGCGCTGCATGATGGTCTGCCACTCAATACCGGTGGCGCGCAGGGCATCGGTAACGCCGACGATGGTCATGGCCAGGCCACGCGGGTGGAAGCGCGCGTTGTACAGCTCGCTCGGCTCGAAGCCGGTGGGCAGCTGGCCGGCGGATTTCACCGGCAGGGCGCGGTAACTGTCGACCTTGAACTCGCAGTTGTCATGCAGAGTGACCAGCACTTCAGTGGCGTTCAATTCGTCCACCGCCCAATCCGACGGCAGCGGGTCCGGCAGGTGTTTACGCAGGGTGATAAAGCTCAGCGGCTGGCCCGCGGTGGCGCTGATGTCGATGGTCTTTTGCCAGTGCGCGGCGTCGGGGTCCAGGTGCTGCTTCTCGATGCGTCGCACCAGGGTCGAGGCGAGAATCTGCTCGGCGAAGCGCTTGTCGATTTCGGCCAGGCTGAGTGGGTTGCCGGCGTCATCCTGATAGCCGCCGTCGACTACCTTGACCAGTTTCATCATCACCGCCAGGCCAGCCAGGGTTTGCTGGCGTGCTGGCGTGTCCATGCATTCCAGCACGGTGCGGCGGAAACCATGGTGGAAGGAGCTGCGCCCGGCCGCGTTATAGCCACCAAAACCAACGATCACAGGTAAACGTGAGGTCACTCGATAACTCCTTGAAAAGATGACGGCGGACAAGCGGAGATAAGGCTATGGCTGCTTGTCATGCTGCTGGCACGCTCTGCGACGGGGATTGCTCCGCGCTTTAGCGCCCAGCATGGCTGAACGGGTGCCTATGGTGACGTGGTTACTGACTTGCAAGTCACGGTTTCGACCAAGGTAGCGCATCCTTAAAACCTTACCGCTGCTATGGTTTCTCCAGCCCAAGGTCCTGCTGGAGAACAACAATGCACAGCGTCAATCCTTACGAATACGGCATGCCGCGCGATGCGGCAAATTTTCAGGCGCTCAGCCCATTGGGCTTTCTTGAGCGCGCCGCCAGCGTGTACCCGCAGCGCTTGGCGCTGATCAATGGCAGTCTGCGCCAAACCTGGGGTGAAACCTACACCCGCAGTATTCGTTTAGCCTCGGCCCTGGCCCAGCGCGGTATTGGCTTGGGCGATACCGTTGCCGTCATCGCGCCGAACGGCCCGGCGATGTTCGAAGCGCATTTTGGCGTGCCGATGTGCGGCGCTGTGCTGAATGCCATCAATACCCGTCTGGATGCCGAAGCCATCGCCTTTATCCTGCAGCACGGCGAGGCCAAGGTGCTGCTGGTGGACAAGGAGTTCGGCGAGCTGGCCCAGCGTGTGGTCGGCCATTTGCCGCAACCGCCGCTGGTGATTGGTATTGATGACCCGGAATACGCCGACGGCCTGCTTATCGGTCAGTTGGATTACGAGGCGCTGCTGGCCGAAGGCGACCCGGACTATGCCTGGCAAATGCCGGCAGACGAGTGGCAAGCGATCTCGCTCAACTACACCTCCGGCACCACCGGCAACCCGAAGGGCGTGGTGTATCACCACCGCGGTGCGCACCTCAATGCGCTGTCCAATGCCATGTGCTGGGACATGAGCCGCTTCCCGGTGTACCTGTGGACGCTGCCGATGTTCCATTGCAACGGCTGGTGCTTCCCCTGGGCGCTGGCCGCCTATGTCGGGGTCAATGTGTGCCTGCGCCATGTGCGCGCCGAAGCGATTTATCCGGCGATTGCCGAGCATGGCGTCGACCATTTCTGCGGCGCGCCGATCGTACTGAATATGCTGGCCAACGCCTGTGATGAGCTGAAGGCGCTGAAAACTCAGCCGGTCAAAGTACTGACCGCGGGTGCTGCACCACCCGCTGCGGTAATCGAAGCCATGGAAGCCCTGGAGTTTCGTGTCACCCACGTTTATGGCCTGACCGAAACCTACGGCCCCAGCGTGGCCTGCGAGTGGAAAAACGAGTGGGACAGCGAAACTCCGGAGCAACGCGCGCGGCTGAAATCTCGCCAAGGCGTGCGTGCGCCCTTGCTTGATGGCCTGATGGTGGCGGATCCCGATACCCTGCAGCCAGTGCCGAAAGACGGTCAGACCATCGGCGAGATCATGATGCGCGGCAACGTGGTGATGAAGGGTTACCTGAAGAACCCATCGGCCACCGCTGAGGCTTTTGCCGGTGGCTGGTTCCACTCGGGCGACCTGGCGGTGTGGCACGCCGATGGCTATGTGGAGATCAAGGACCGCAGCAAAGACATCATCATCTCTGGTGGTGAGAATATCTCCTCCATCGAGGTAGAAGATGTGCTGTACCGCCATCCGCTGATCCTTGAGGCCGCCGTGGTGGCCATGGCTCATGCCAAATGGGGCGAGACACCTTGCGCCTTCGTCACCCTCAAACCAGGTGCCGAGCTGACGACCGAAGAGGTGGTCGCCTTTTGTCAGCAGCGTCTGGCGCGCTTCAAAGTGCCGGGTTGTGTGGTGTTTACCAGCCTGCCGAAAACCAGCACCGGCAAAGTGCAGAAGTTTGTGTTGCGTGAACAGGCCAAGGCCCTCGCCGAGCAACAAGCGGTGGCCTGAAAACCTGCCGGCGTTTCGCTGCGTTAAACATGGCTTTTGCCTCAGCGCTTCAAGCCCTCGCGACCGGAGGAGGGCTTGAAGGCGCTTGTTACAGGTTTAAACGGATAACGAGTTGAGAAACTAAATGCCATTCACTACTATTTGGCAACTTAACTCGTCTATACCAAGAGGCAGTCTATATGCAGGTTAGTAAGCGTCTGTTAGCCGCACTTTCTCTCACGGCGTTAGCCGGAACCGTGCAGGCCGCTGATGAAGTGGTGGTTTACTCCTCGCGTATCGACGAGCTGATCAAGCCGGTGTTTGACGCCTACACGGCCAAGACCGGTGTGCCGGTCAAGTTCATCACCGACAAGGAAGCGCCGCTGATGGCGCGCCTGAAAGCCGAAGGTGAAAACACCCCAGCCGACATGCTGCTCACCGTGGATGCCGGCAACCTCTGGCAGGCCGAGCAGATGGGCATTCTGCAGCCGGTTACCTCGCCGCTGATCGAAGCCAATATCCCACCGCAGTACCGTTCTTCTACAGGTGCCTGGACCGGCCTGTCGCTGCGTGCGCGGACCATCTTCTACTCCACCGAGCGGGTTCAGCCGAGCGAGTTGTCGACCTATGAAGCCCTGGCCGACGCGAACTGGGAGGGCCGTCTGTGCCTGCGTACCAGCAAGAAGGTTTACAACCAGTCGCTGACGGCCACCCTGATCGAAACTCACGGTGCAGAGAAAACCGAAGAAATCGTCAAAGGTTGGGTCAATAACCTCGCCACCGACGTGTTCGCCGATGACACAGCGTTGCTGCAGGCCATTGATGCGGGCCAGTGCGATGTCGGCATCACCAACACCTATTACTACGGGCGCTTGCACCAGCAACAGCCGGATCTGAAAGTGAAGCCATTCTGGCCTAACCAGAATGACCGTGGCGTGCACGTCAACCTCGCCGGTGCCGGCATTACCAAGTACGCACCACATGCCGACGCGGCGCAAAAACTGCTGGAGTGGATGACCACCGAAGAAGCCCAAGCCCTGTTCGCCGGCATCAATCAGGAGTTCCCAGCTAACCCGAAAGTGCCCGCTTCCGAGGAAGTGCAGGCCTGGGGCAGTTTCAAGGCTGATGCGATCCCGGTTGAAGTCGCCGGTAAGCGCCAGGCAGAAGCCATCATGCTGATGGATCGCGCCGGCTGGAACTGATTCAGTTTCAGCGTAACGCTGCAGTTATACTCGACGCCCCGGCTTAGCCCGGGGCGTTGTGTTTTAGCTGTCGAGTAACCTGTTCGAGGATTTTGCGTGGCCCATCCCGCCCAGCGCCGTTGGTATCCCATCGCTTTTGCCGTTGCTTTGCTGGTACTGCTGCCGTTGAGCGTGCTGCTGTTCAGCTGGCATGAGATTGACCAGAAAATCTGGGCACACCTGTGGCAAACCCAGCTGCCACGGCTGCTCGGTAATACCCTGGTATTGGTGCTGGGGGTAGGCGTTGGGGTGACGCTGCTCGGCGTCAGCCTGGCCTGGCTCACCAGCCTGTGCGAGTTTCCGGGGCGCCGCTGGCTGGACTGGGCGCTGATGTTGCCGTTTGCCATTCCCGCCTATGTGCTGGCGTTTGTGTTTGTCGGCTTGCTGGATTTTTCTGGGCCGTTGCAAAGTCTGCTGCGCGAGTGGTTTGGCAGTGCTGTGCGCTTCCCGCGGGTGCGTTCCACTGGCGGGGTGATCATCGTGCTGGTGCTGGTGTTCTATCCCTACGTTTACCTGCTGGCGCGCAATGCCTTCCTGGCTCAGGGCAAGGGGTTGATGGAAGCCGCGCGGGTGCTCGGCCTGAGCCCTTGGCGCGCCTTCTGGCGGGTTGCCTTGCCGATGGCGCGTCCTGCCATTGGTGCCGGTCTGGCCCTGGCGATTATGGAAACCCTGGCGGATTTCGGCGCGGTATCGGTGTTTAATTTCGATACCTTTACCACCGCCATCTATAAGACCTGGTATGGCTTTTACAGCCTGACCAGTGCCACTCAGCTGGCCAGCCTGCTGCTGCTGGCGGTGATGCTGGTGTTGTATGGCGAGCGCCGTGCACGTGGTGCCGTGCGCCCGACGAATGAGCGCCCGCGCGGTAAAGCGCTCTATCACCTGCATGGCGGTAAGGCGCTCGCGGCCAGCGCCTGGTGTGGCCTGGTGTTCGCCTGTGGCTTTGTTATTCCGGTGTTGCAGCTGGTTGTCTGGTTTTGGCAGCGCGGGCGCTTCGATCTGGATGAACGCTACAGTGCCTTGATTCTGCACACCCTTTACTTAGGCGCGCTGGCGGCATTGATCACGGTGAGCGTGGCGCTGCTACTGGCTTTCGCTCGGCGTTTGGCACCGACTCGGCTGATGCGCTCAACCGTTGGTTTGGCCAACCTAGGCTATGCATTGCCCGGCTCGATGCTGGCGGTGGCGATCATGCTGGCGTTCAGTTATCTCGATCGCGAATTGGTGATTCCGCTGTCCAGCTGGCTCGGTGGCGCGGGCAAGCCGGTGTTGCTGGGCAGCCTCTCGGCCCTGTTGCTGGCCTACTTGATCCGCTTTATGGCGGTGGCCTATGGACCTCTGGAAAACAGCCTGGCGCGCATTCGTCCGTCGCTGCCTGAGGCCTCGCGCAGCCTGGGGGTTGGCGGCTTCGGCTTGTTCTTCAAGGTGTACCTGCCCTTGCTGGTGCCGGGTGCGTTGTCGGCGGCGCTGCTGGTGTTTGTTGATGTGCTCAAGGAAATGCCCGCCACGCTGCTGATGCGACCCTTTGGCTGGGACACCCTGTCGGTACGGGTGTTTGAGATGACCAGTGAAGGCGAGTGGGCGCGTGCGGCGCTGCCGGCGCTGACCCTGGTTGTGGTGGGTCTGCTGCCGGTCATTCTGCTGATCCGTCGCTCGGCGCGGCGCTTAGGCTAGGGTGGCTTAGTCGGGTAGCGGCGTAACCCGCCAGGCGCCTTCAGTACAGCCAAGACCCAGATGACCTCCTCGGGTGTTGCGGCTACAATGCGCGCCATTCGCAGCGGCCCAGCCTTTTATAGCCTGTGTTGGTGCCCTTTTTTAGGGGCCTGCCGGGTTGCCGCTGCACTGCCCAGCCCACAAGGAGATACTTATGGGACAGCGCACACCGCTCTACGACTTGCACCTCGCGTTGGGTGCCAAGATGGTCGACTTCGGCGGTTGGGACATGCCGTTGCACTATGGCTCGCAGGTCGAGGAGCACCACGAGGTGCGTCGCGACTGTGGGGTCTTCGATGTGTCGCACATGACCGTGGTGGATGTCAGCGGCAGCCAGGCCAAGGCCTACCTGCAACACCTGCTGGCGAATGATATCGAGCGCCTGCAAAGCATCGGCAAGGCCCTCTACAGCCCCATGCTCAATGAGCAAGGCGGGGTGGTGGATGACTTGCTGGTCTACCTGATGGACTTTGGTTACCGCGTGGTGAGCAATGCCTCAACCCGCGATAAGGACCTGGCCTGGATGCGCCTGCAGAGCGTCGACTTCGATGTGCAGCTACAAGAGCGCAGCGAGCTGGCCATGTTGGCGATCCAAGGGCCGCATGCGCGCAGCAAGACCGCCGAGCTGGTCACGTCATCCCGCGCCAACCTGATCCAGAGCCTCAAGCCTTTTGAAGGTCAGCCGGACGGCGACTGGTTTATCGCCCGCACTGGTTACACCGGCGAGGACGGGTTGGAAATCATCTTGCCGGCTGAGCAAGTGGTGGCCTTTCTCAATGACCTGGTCGGGGCGGGTATTTCGCCGATTGGCCTCGGTGCGCGCGACACCCTGCGCCTGGAAGCCGGGCTGAACCTGTACGGCCAGGACATGGACGAAAGCGTGACGCCGCTGGTAGCCAACATGGCCTGGACCATCGCCTGGGAGCCCGCCAGCCGTGGCTTTATCGGCCGTAGTGCGCTGCTCAAGCAAAAGGTTGAGGGCGTTAGCGCCAAGCTGGTTGGCCTGGTGCTGGAAGAGCGCGGCGTGCTGCGTGCCCATCAAGTGGTGCGGGTTGAAGGGATTGGCGAGGGCGAAATCACCAGCGGCAGCTTTTCGCCAACCCTGGGTAAATCGATCGCCTTGGCCCGCGTGCCGGCGGCGACCAGTGAGCGTGCCGAGGTGGAAATTCGCGGTAAGTGGTACCCGGTGCGGGTGGTCAAGCCGAGCTTTGTGCGTAACGGTAAAGCCCTGATCTAACCCCTGATTTGGCCACGGATGGTCGAGAGCGTCTGCGCGGCTGCGCTTCGCTAGGTTTTTAAAGACTTTCTTTCGGTATGGCCAAGGCCTGCTAAATTTCCATGACGGCGTGGTCGCCGTCATGCCAGATGAGGAACGACACATGAGCACTATCCCCGCCGATCTGCGTTACGCCGCCAGCCATGAGTGGGCGCGCCTGGAAGCCGATGGCAGCGTTACCGTCGGTATTTCTGATCACGCTCAAGAAGCCTTGGGTGATGTGGTGTTTATCGAGCTGCCGGAAGTCGGTAAAACCCTGAATGCCGGTCAGGAAGCGGGTGTGGTGGAATCGGTCAAGGCCGCCTCCGACATCTACGCGCCGGTTTCTGGTGAAGTCATCGCGATTAACGATGGCCTGTCCGACAGCCCGGAAAGCGTTAACAGCGACCCTTACGGCAGCTGGTTCTTCAAGCTCAAACCAAGCGATGCTGGTGAGCTGGATAAGCTGCTAGATGCCGCTGCCTATAAAGCAACGGCTGACAGCGACGCCTAAGCCCTCGCGTTTAGTTGAAAAAAAGCCCCGCCTAGCGGGGCTTTGTCGTTTCTGGAGCCAAATTTAGTGGGCGCTTAAAGCGGTTACAGCCGCCCGTTTGCCCGGCTTGTACGGCCGAGTCGAAAGTTAGCGTTTCCACTAAAACTGACTAGTCTGATGACTCATGTCACAAGATGGTTACTCGCCCAGCCCATAGTAAAGGCTTGGCTAGATATCTGTGTTTCAGCTTCTGTGTGCTGGGCTTTGCCGCCTTGAATGGTTTCCAGGGTGTATAGGGGCATTGCTGCCGCGTTTCTGGCAAAAGATGAAGGAGGCGGTTTGATGATTGGACGCACGAATAAACAATTGAAAATGCGCGTGCTGATGGTCGATGACGACCTGGGTAGTCCCAACAGCATGCGCGGCCGGGTGCTGACTGAGTTGGTGGACGAGTTCCACAGCCGCAACACCGAACTGGTCAAGGCCACGTCCTACGAGGATGGGCTTGCCGCAGTGATTTCCGATGCGGCCCTGCATTGCATTTGTGTCGATTGGACCCTGGGTAAGAACGACGCCACAACTCACGCCCAGGCGCTTGAGCTGCTCCGTAGCATTCGCCAGCGTAACGAAAATGTACCGGTGTTTCTGATGGCCGACCGTGATGCGAAAAAAAGCATCACGGTGGAGGCCATGGAGCTGGCGGACGAGTTTGTCTGGATGCTTGAGGACACGGCGCCGTTTATCGTTGGGCGAGTTGTTGCGGCGATCCAGCGACCTGGAACACCTGCTGCCGCCCTTCACCGATGCGCTGATCCGCTACACCCTGAAAGAAGAGCATTCATGGGCCGCTCCGGGTCATCAGGGGGGTATCGCCTTTACCAAATCGCCAGTGGGGCGGGTGTTCTTCGACTTCTTCGGCGAGAACCTGTTCCGCGCCGACAGCGGTATCGAGCGCGGTAATCTCGGTTCGGTGCTCGACCATAGCGGCCCTGTGGGTGACTCCGAGGCCTATGTGGCGCGGATATTCGGCTCCCATGCCAGCTATTCGGTACTCAACGGCACCTCCGGCTCCAACCGTGCAATCTTTATGGCGTGTGTGGGCGAAAACCAATACGCCTTGTGTGATCGCAACTGCCACAAATCGATTGAGCAAGGCTTGGTGCTCACTGGCGGTCTGCCGCTGTATATGACGCCCACGCGTAATCGCTACGGGATTATCGGGCCCTTGCTGCCGAGCCAGTTTGATCAGCAGCGTATCGCGGCGGCTATCGCTAGCTATCCCCTAAAATCCCAGGCCAAAAGCAGCAAGCCGGTGTATGCGGTGGTCACTAACTGCACCTACGACGGCATGTGCCTGCACGCCGAGCGCGCTGAAGGGCTGTTGGCGCAGAGCAGCGATCGCATCCATTTCGACGAGGCCTGGTACGGTTATGCCCGCTTCAATCCGCTGTACCAAGGGCGCTACGCCATGCGTGGCGATCCGGCTCAGCATCAGCCCGACGCCCCCACGGTGTTTGCCACACACTCCACTCACAAACTCTTGGCGGCGTTGTCGCAGTCCTCGTTTATCCATATTCGCAATGGTCGCAACCCGGTTGAGCACAGCCGCTTCAACGAGTCCTTTGTGATCCAGGCCAGTACCTCGCCGATGTATGCGTTGTTTGCTTCTAACGAGGTCGGCGCGGCGATGATGGACGGCAAGGGCGGCCTTAGCCTGACCCAGGACTCGATTCGTGAGGCGGTGGATTTCCGTCAGGCCCTGGCCCGTACGCACCGCGAATTTGCCGGTCGTGGCGACTGGTTCTTCCAGCCGTGGAACGCACCGCAGGTCACTGACAGGCAGACAGGCAAACGGGTTGATTTTGCCGACGCCGACGCCGAGCAACTAGCCTCAGACCCCGGCTGCTGGGAGCTTGAACCAGGCGCCGAATGGCACGGTTTCGCCGGGCTGGAAAAGGGCTGGTGCATGCTCGACCCAATCAAGGTCGGCATCATGGTGCCGGGGATGGGCACGGATGGTGATCTGCTGGCGGAGGGCATTCCGGCTCCCGTTCTTGGGGCCTTCCTCTATCGCAACAATATTGTGCCGTCACGCATCACTGACTTCATGGTGCTGTGCCTGTTCAGCATCGGTGTGACCAAGGGCAAGTGGGGCACGTTGATCAATGTGCTGCTGGCCTTCAAGCGCCACTACGACAACAACGCTGCGCTGGAGCGGGTGCTGCCCGATCTTGTGGCCCAAGCGCCTGAGCGTTATCGCGGCATGGGCTTGCGTGACCTCAGCAACGAGATGTTCGAGTACATGCGCAGTAGCCGCATGGACGCCCTGCAGGCTGACGCCTTCGGCAATCTACCGCTGATCGAGAAACCCCCGCGCGAGGCGTTTCAGGCCTTGCAGGCCGGCGAGGCGGAGTTGTTGCCGCTCAGTCAGGCCGCTGGTCGGGTCACAGGGGTTGGCATCATGCCCTATCCGCCGGGGATTCCGATTGTGATGCCGGGCGAGAATCTGGGTGCGTTGGATGGCCCTTGGGTTCGTTATATCCAGGCGTTGCAGGACTGGGGGAATAACTTTCCCGGCTTTGAGAAAGAAGTGGAAGGCGCCGTACACAAAGACGGCGACTACCACTTCTGGTGCCTTAAATAGGGATTCAGCTGTGAGGCATGGCGCGCCATGCTGCGCACTCGCTGAGTGAGACAGTCGTTTCGTTACAAGGAGTACATCATGACTCAGACCAAAGTGCCTTTGCCGGCATTCTTGGCGCAGCGCTACCCCGTATTGATTGTGGTCAACACCCAGCAGAATCCAGACAGCATCGTCTTGCGCAGTGCGGAGGGCGTTGCGCTGGCGCTTCAGCAGCATGGCCTTGACGTAGAGCGCGTCAGCTCCCTGGGTGACGCCGAGATCGCCTTCCGCGCCAACCCGGCGTACTGCTGTGTAATCCTCGGTTGGGGCGCCTGCGAAGCCAACCCGGGTCAGGCGTTTAGCCTGATTCAGCTGATTCGTCAGCGCACCGCGCAACTGCCCATCATGTTGGGTATGAGTCAGGCCCATCACAGCCAGGTGCCGTTGGAGATCATTGAGCATATCGACGGTTTTATCTGGCAGCCGGAAGACAGCCCGACCTTTGTTGCAGGGCGCATTGAAGCGGCTGCGCGGCGTTATCTTGATAGCATCCTGCCGCCATTTTTCGGTGCGCTGGTTAATTTCGCCGACACCCACGAGTACTCCTGGCACACCCCGGGCCATACCGGCGGCACCGCTTTTATGAAGACCGCAGTGGGGCGTAGCTTTCTCGATTTCTATGGCGAGCAGATGCTGCGCTCTGACCTGAGCGTATCGGTCGGTGAGCTGGGCTCGTTGAATGATCACACCGGGCCAATCGCCGCCGCGGAGAAAAATGCCGCACGGGTGTTCGGTGCCGATTTCACGTTTTTCTCCGTCGGGGGAAGTTCGGCCAGTAACGAAATCGTCCTGCATTCAGCCGTTACCGATGGCGACGCCGTACTGGTCGACCGTAACTGCCACAAGTCGCTGAACTATGCGCTGAACATGTCCGGTGCCGTGCCGCTGTACCTGCGCCCGCGGCGCAATGCCCGTGGCCTGATCGGACCGGTGCCCAGCAGCGAAATGACTCCCGAGGCGGTGGCACAGAAAATCGCTGAAAGCCCGTTGATGGTCGATAAACAAGCACGCCCGGTATTGGCGGTGCTGACCAACTCGACCTACGACGGCCTCTGCTACAACGTGCAGACCACCACCCGCGAGCTGAGCCGTAGCGTCGACCGCATTCATTACGACGAAGCCTGGTACGCCTATGCACGGTTCAACCCGTTGTATGAAGGGCGCTATGGCATGCACCGTGGCGAGCGGCATGCCGATGACGCCACCGTGACCGTCACCCACTCGACCCACAAGTTGCTGGCGGCCCTGTCGCAGGCATCGATGATCCACATTCGTTCGGGCAAGGTTCCGATCAAACCGGCGCTGTTTAACGAAGCCTTTATGATGCACACCTCGACTTCGCCGCAGTACAGCATCATTGCCTCTACCGACGTATCGGCGAAGATGATGGACGATGCCGGCGAGTACCTCACCGATGAGTCGATTGGCGAGGCCATCTCCTTCCGCCAGGCCATGGTTCGTTTGGGCAATGAGGTGCGCAAGCGCAATGCGCAGGATTGGTGGTTTGGCGTGTGGCAGCCGGACGAAGTAAACGGCGTGCCTTTTGCTGAACTCGACCCGCAGGCGCTGCGTAACGGTGATGCCTGGGTGCTCAAGCCAACCGCCAGCTGGCATGGCTTTGGTGACCTAGGTAGCGATTACTGCATGCTCGATCCGATCAAGGTCACCGTACTCACCCCGGGGCAGTCTCTGGAAGGTGATATGCAGGCCAGCGGCATTCCGGCGCCGCTGGTGTCCTCGTTCCTCGCCAGCCGCGGCATCGTGGTAGAGAAGACCGAACCCTATTCGATCCTGCTGCTGTTTAGCCTGGGCGTGACCAAGGGTAAGTGGGGCTCCCTGGTGGCCGGCTTGATGGAGTTCAAGACGCACTATGACGACAACACCGCGCTGGAGCGGGTAATGCCCGACCTGGTCGCCAACCACAGCGAGCGCTATGCCGGTATGGGGCTTAAGGATCTGGCCACTGCCATGCACGAGGATATGTTGGCCTCGCAGTTGCTGCATAACATGGACGCGGCCTTCAACCTGTTGCCGGACGTTATGGCTTCGCCACGGCAAACCTTCGCCAGGTTGGTGAAAGGCGAGATCGAACAGATTGCCGTGCGCGACATGCTCGATCGCACCGTGGCTGTGCAGGTCGTGCCGTATCCGCCGGGTATCCCGCTGATGATGCCGGGCGAGAAAGCCGGCGCCGACAAACAGGCCATCATCGACTACCTGCTGGCAATGGAGCTGTTCGACAGTCACTTCCCAGGCTTTGAGCATGACAACCATGGCGTCGAGATCGAGCGCGACAGCCTCGGCGGGCTCACCTACATGATCTATGTCGTCAAACAGTAACGCTTAGCCATCCCTGCGTTCGCAACATGCTGCGCGTTGTTGAGCGCAGGGACAGTGCTTCGAAAGGTACAAGGAGAGGTCGATGGCTGAGTCAAGCAAGAAGATGAGCCTGGTAGGGCTTACCACACTGGTGGCGGTCAACATGATGGGCTCCGGCATCATCATGCTGCCGTCGAGCATGGCCCAACTTGGGGCTGTATCGCTGTTGTCATGGATCATCACCGCAGCCGGCTCCATGGCCATCGCCTACTGTTTTGCCCAGTGCGGCATCTACTGTCCACGCTCGGGCGGCATGTCGGCTTATACCGAGGAGGCGCATGGTAAGTCGGCGTTCTTCCTGTGTTCGTTTTTGTATTTTCTTTCGCTGGCCATCGGCAACGTGGCCATCGGCATTTCAGCAGTGGGCTACCTTACGCCGTTTTTCCCCTGGCTCGGCACTGGAGCGATTCCGCTGTTTGTCGGCACGGTAGGGTTGATCTGGCTGACCACGGTGGCCAACTTTGGCGGCCCCAATATCACCGGCAAGATCGGCGCCATAACCGTTTGGGGCGTGATCATTCCGGTGGCTGGGCTAAGCGTAATCGGCTGGTTCTGGTTTGATACCCAGGTGTTTAAGGAGGCCTGGAACCCGCATAACCTGGTGATCAGCGATGCTATCGCACAGAGTATTCCGCTGACCCTGTGGGCTTTTTTGGGCATGGAATCCGCGGCGCAGAACTCTGATGCGGTGGAAAACCCCGAGCGTAACGTACCGCTGGCCTGTCTGTTCGGCACCCTGGGTGCGGCGGTGGTGTATGTGCTATCGACCACGGTGATTCAGGGCATTGTGCCCAACGCCGAACTGGCCAATTCCAGCGCACCGTTTGCCTACGTCTATGCGCAGATGTTCAACCCCTTTATCGGCAACATCATCATGGGCCTGGCCGTAATGGCCTGTATTGGCTCGCTGCTGGGCTGGCAATTCACCCTGGCGCAAACGGCCAAGGTCACGGCCGATCAGGGCATGTTCCTCAAACTGTTCGGCAAGGTCACGGCGTCTAACGCACCGGTGATTGGCATGATCGTGTGCGGGGTGCTGCAAACTTTGTTGGCCCTCTCGACCATTTCCCCTAATGCCAGCGAGCAGTTCAGCAAACTGGTCAACCTGGCGGCCGTCACTAACCTGATCCCCTATGTCACCGCGCTCTCCGGCTTGCTGGTGATCATGTACAAGGCGCGGGTCAGTGCGGCGGTGTACACGCGTAACCTGATAGTGCTGATGGTGGCCATGGTCTATTGCTTCTACGCCCTGTACGCCTCGGGCAAGGACGCCGTGTTTGGCGCGATGCTGGTACTGGCGCTGGGCTACCTGCTGTACGGCTTTATCGCCAAACGCTTTGTTGCTGAGCAATCCACGCCCGGTAAGGCGTAACGGCCGCTAAACCCTTTTAATCTGGGGATATGGATATGAATGTACACCCGTGTAATCCGTTCAACCTGCTGCTGGCCTGCCTCTTGGCGGTTTCGCCTTTGGCCCATGCCGATACCTTGCAGCGCATAGAACGCAGTAACACCCTTAATCTCGGCTATATCGACGATATTGCCCCCTTCAGTAGCCTGCATGACGGTAAGGTCAGTGGTTATGCCATTGAGCTGTGCCAGAAGGTGGCCGAACAGATCAAAACCGAGCTGAACCTGCCAGCCCTGCAGGTGCGCTTTCAGCCCGTGAAGGAGGCGCAAGGGCTGACTGCAGTGCGTGACGGCTCACTCGATCTGCTCTGCTCGCCCACGGTGGAGAGCCTCACTCAGCGCAAGCGTGTCAGTTTCTCGTTGCCCATTTACACCGCCGGGTTGGCGGCCTTGGTGCGTAAGGATGCGCCTGAGACCCTCGTCAACGTACTCAACGGCGAGGTGGCGCACAGCGGACCGACCTGGCGTGCCACGCTCAATCGTGGCTTGGCCAACCACACCTATGTGGTTAAGCAGGGGGAAGCGACAGAAGCCTGGATTAACAGGCAGCAACGCATGCTGGGTGTGGTGGCTACAGTGCTGACCGTTGGCAGTCAGGAGGAGGGTGTGCAACTGGTGGCCGAAGGCAAGGCCGATGCCTTCTTCTCCGAGCGCATGCTGCTGAAGACCTACCTGGCCAGGCGCGATGACGCCAGCGCCATGCAGGTGCTGGAGCGCATCTACGAATATGCGCCGGTCGCGATGGCCCTTCCGCGCGGTGATGAGGACTTCCGCTTGCTGGTTGATACCGCACTGAGTACGGCGCAGCGCTCGGGCGAACTGGAGCAGATTTACCGCCGCTACTTCGGTGAACCAGGCGAAATGGTCCAGGCGCTGTTTAAGGCTTACGCATTACCTCAGTAAGCGGTAACAGGCCCGGCATCTGGCGTTGTCCGCCAGTGCCGGGTCAGTTATTAGACGGATTGCTCGGCCTCGACCCGCAACACCACCCCGTTTTGTCCCACCACGCGCACTGGCATGCCTGCCGGCATGTCCGGGCCGGTCACCAGCCATAGGCTATCACCAGCCTTGATCTTGCCGCGTCCGCCGCTGATCGCCTCATGCAGGGCGAAGGTACGACCGACGAATTCGCTGCCGCGCTGGTTTAGCCCTGGCTGGTCAGATGGCTTGCTGGCGCTGCGCTGGCGATGCCACCAGAACACCGCCGTGAGCACTGAAAGCAGGCCGAACAGGATGAACTGCGCAGCCCAGGGTAGGCCTGGGAAAATAAACGTCAGCAGGCCGACGCTGGCTGCCGCCAAGCCGATCCACAGCAAATAACCGCCCGCACCGAACACTTCGAGAATCAGCAGCAACGTGCCGAAGGCCAGCCAGTTCCAGTACGACAGGTGCTGTAAAAAGTCCCACATGGCTTAACCCTTGTTCTCACCGAAGGTGGCTTTGACGATTTCCCCAATCCCGCCCACTGCGCCGATGACCTGGCTGGCCTCCAGCGGCATCAAAATGACTTTGCTGTTGTTGGCGCTGGCCAGTTGGCCAAGGGTTTCGATGTATTTTTGCGCGACGAAATAGTTGACCGCCTGCACGTTACCGCTGGCAATGGCTTCGGACACCATGCGTGTGGCTTCTGCTTCTGCCTGGGCGGCTCGCTCGCGCGCTTCGGCTTCGAGGAAGGCGGCTTGGCGCTGGCCTTCGGCCTTGAGGATGTCGCCCTGTTTCTGTCCTTCTGCGGTGAGGATGGCGGCCTGGCGCATGCCTTCGGCTTCAAGAATTTGCGCACGTTTGATCCGCTCGGCTTTCATCTGCCCCGACATGGCGGCCATCAGGTCGGCGGGTGGGCTGATGTCTTTGATTTCGATGCGGGTGATTTTGATGCCCCAGGGCGCGGTGGCTTCATCGACGGTGCGCAGCAGGCGTTCGTTGATCGCGTCGCGCTGGCCGAGCATGGCGTCCAGCTCCATGGAGCCCAGCACGGTACGAATGTTGGTCATCACCAGGTTGCGAATGGCATGTTCGAGGTTGTTCACCTCGTAGGCCGCCTGGGCCGCGTTGATGATCTGAAAGAAGCAAATCGCGTCGATCTGCACGGTGGCGTTATCGGCGGTGATCACTTCCTGTGGCGGAATATCCAGCACGTTTTCCATCACGTTAAGCTTGCGGCCAATCTTGTCCATGATCGGCACAATGATGTTCAAACCCGGCTTGAGGGTGTTGGTGTAGCGACCGAAGCGCTCGACCGTCCATTCGGAGCCCTGTGGGACAACCTTGAAGCCCATAAAGACGATGGCGACGGCGAGGCCGACAAGCAGAAAAATGACGCTGCCGATTTCCATGTGGTGTAGCTCCTTGCTGAATGAGTATTGCTGATGAGTTATCTAAGCACAGTTGCTGCCGACGCGGCTGTCGATGCTGTTGCAAGGTGCGCCGATCAACCCGCGTATATGGCGATCAGGGCACAGGCTGAGCCAGGGCCTTGATCAGGAAGCCGTCGCGCCCATAGATATCCGGGTAATAGTGCAGGGCACCATCGGCGCTGGCTTCTGCTGTCCAGTAGGCGATCAGTAATGGCGCTGGATGTTGCAGGCGGTACTGCTGGGTGTCACCGCTGACGATGCGCGCTTGTACCGTTTTTAGTTCATCCGGCGTGAGCAGCCAGGCGAGCAGGCTGTCGACGGCTTCAACCCGCACGCAGCCGGAACTGAAGGCGCGCGGTGCTTTGCTGAATAGATGCTGGCTGGGGGTGTCGTGCAGGTACACCGCGAACGGGTTGGCGAAGCGCAGTACAACCCGGCCCAGCGGGTTGTGGCTGCCGGCCGACTGGCGCAGGAGAATCGCCCCGGGCCGCTCCCAGTCGATAGTGTGGGGGTCGAGTAGGTTGCCGGCGTGGTCGAGTACGCTCATCTGGTGGCGTTCGAGGTAGCTGATGTCATCGCGAATGGCCGGCAGTTTGTCTTCGCGCAGGATGGTCGGCGGCACGGTCCAGGTCGGGTTGAGCGTTAGCCGCTCAATACGTGAGGCGAGCAGCGGGGTTTGCCGTTCGGCGCGGCCGACTTGGGTGCGGCTGCGCCAGAGCAGCTGGTTGTCCCGCACTACCTGAAGCTCGCCCGCCGCCACATTGATCAGCACTTCAGCGCCGCGCATGTCCTCGGCCAGCCAGCGCAGGCGTTCGAGATTGGCGCGCAGCTGCTCGCGGCGACTCTGCGCGCTGATATTCAGCTCCGTCAGGCTGGCGGGGCCGAGTATGCCGTCTGGGTTAAGGCCATGGTCGCGCTGGAAATGCTCCAGGGCTAACTGGGTGGCCCCGTCATAAACGTTGCCCAATGTTTCGCCTGGTGTCGCCAGATAACCCTGAGCGAACAGCCGTGCGCGCAGTGCCGGCAGCCGCGCATCCTGGCGCTCGGGCTTGAGCAGTGGGCCGCTGGGCAATGTTACCCATGGGGTGAGCGGTTGCAGGCGTTGCTGTGCATAGGCGCTGCGCAGTTGTTGGTATTGCACGGTGGCCGGCCGCGCGCTGGCAAAGGCCGCTGCGGGGGCTTGCAGGTGCAGCAGGGCCAGCGACAAGGTCGCCATATTTGGGTCTGGATTAGTCTGCCCAGGGGCCTGCCACAGAGGTTCGAGGTGCTGCTGCAGCAAACGACCCCGGCGCAGGTGCAGCAAGGCTTGCAAGTAACTGTGGCTGGTCAGTACGTCTACGCAGTCGCGCTGTTCCTCGATCCAGTTGGGTAGCTCATATTCGCTGGGCTGTAGGCCGTCATCAGCCAGCTGCGTCAGCTGTTCGTGCAATTGCAGCCGTTGTTCACTGCTTTGCCAGGCGCGTTGACCGTCGCGTTGAGCATAGAAAGCCTGCAACTGGCGCTGAGCGTTCTCGTCTAGGCTTGCTGGTAATGCGCTGCAGTGTTGCCTTAACTCATCCAGAATTGGCCGCAGATCGGCGCTGGTGGCGAAAGGCGTATCGGCGGCATTCGCGACCAGTGGCAGGGTGAGCAGGGCGGCGCTCAGGTAGAGTGTGCGTTTTTTGAACAATCTACTGCTCCAGTCCTTGGCCTAAATGCGGGTTTGTCGCAGCCAGTATAGGCGCGTCATGGCTGGATCTTGTTACAGGACTTAGGTCCTGGAGGTAAGTGCGATTATGTTTGGACGTCTTGGCAGGTTCTGCCTTGTGGGGTTTTGGTTGGTTTGCATGCCGCTGTCGGCAATGGCGGCGGAGCAGGATGGACAGCTCAGGGATCTCGCGCGGATTGCCCCAGGGCTTAACCAGCAGGCGTTGCGGCATGCCCTGGCGGCAATGCAGTGTGCGGTCAATCATGGCGCTGAACCGGCTCGGCGCCTCGCCGTGATCGATTATTCGCGCCCCTCCACCGAACGCCGTCTGTGGATCTTCGATCTGCAACGCAAGCGCCTCTTGCTGCGCGATTTTGTTGCCCATGGCCGCCAGTCGGGGGAGAACTTCGCCAAGAGCTTCTCGAATCGCCTGGGCAGTAACCAGACCAGCCTCGGGCTGTTTCGTACCGCCGAAAGCTACCGCGGTAAGCACGGCTATTCCTTACGCATGGATGGCCTGGAACCGGGGCTGAATGACTTGGCCCGTGAGCGCGCCATCGTCATTCACGGGGCGAACTATGTCAGCCCGCGCCTGGTGCAGAGCCAGGGGCGCATTGGCCGTAGCCTGGGTTGCCCGGCGGTGCGCCCCGAAGTGGCGCGCATGGTGGTCGACCAGCTCAAGGGCGGGCAGTTTCTCTTCGCCTGGCATTCCAATCAGCGCTGGTTGCAGGGTTCAGCGTATCTGGACTGCAAGCCCCAGCGGGTGGCAAGTACCCAGGCCCGCCAGCAGCGTTTGCCGCGCAGCTGAAGCTCGCGGGGTGAGGCTATTTTTGCTCACTCTGCGGAGTGACCCGCAGCACTTCCTCGATAGTGGTCAGGCCGGCAGCGACCTTCTGCGCGCCAGACAGGCGCAGGCTGCGCATGCCCTCCTTGAAGGCATGTCGGCGTAGGGCAATCAGGTCTGTGTCGGCGGTGATCAGTGGCTTCATCGCATCATTGATCAGCATGATTTCATACACCCCGGCGCGGCCACGGTAGCCCGTGTCGCGGCACTCCAGGCAGCCCACGGCGCGGCAGGCCTGAGTCGGCATCGGTGCACTCCAGGGTTTGGTCAGGCTTTGCCAGTCTTCTTCATCCAGCTCCTGCGGTGCCTTGCAATGCGGGCACAGGGTGCGTACCAGGCGCTGGGCCATCACGCCGAGCAGGGTGGCCTTGAGCAGGTAGTGCGGCACGCCCAGTTCCAGCAGGCGGGTAATGGCGCTGGGTGCGTCGTTGGTGTGCAGGGTCGACAGCACCAGGTGGCCGGTCAGCGCCGCTTGAATGGCCATTTCGGCGGTTTCCAGGTCGCGGATTTCGCCGACCATGATGATGTCTGGATCTTGACGCATCAGCGCGCGCACGCCGCTGGCAAAGGTCAGGTCGATATTGTGTTGCACCTGCATCTGGTTGAAGGCGCCTTCGATCATCTCGATTGGGTCTTCGATGGTGCACACGTTGACTTCCTGAGTCGCCAGTTGCTTGAGCGTGGTGTACAGCGTGGTAGTTTTGCCTGAACCAGTGGGGCCGGTGACCAGGATGATGCCATTGGGCTGGCCGGTCATGCCTTGCCAGCGCCTCAGGTCATCGGCGGAAAAGCCCAGCTGATCGAAGCTCTTAAGCAGCACTTCGGGGTCGAAAATCCGCATGACCATTTTTTCGCCAAATGCCGTGGGCATGGTCGACAGGCGCAGCTCGACTTCACCGCCGTCTGGGGTTTTGGTTTTGACCCGGCCATCTTGCGGTTTGCGTTTTTCCGCTACGTTCATCCGCCCGAGGCTTTTCAGGCGGCTGACGATGGCCATAGTCACCTGTGGCGGGAATTGATAGACGGTGTGCAGCACGCCGTCGATGCGAAAGCGCACGCTGCCCTGCTCGCGGCGCGGTTCGATATGAATATCACTAGCGCGCTGGGTAAAGGCGTACTGGAACAGCCAGTCGACGATATTGACGATATGCGCGTCGTTGGCGTCGGGCTCCTGATCCTGGGCGCCGAGGTTCAGCAGTTGCTCAAAGTTTCCGCTGCCGCTGATCTTCGTGTCGCCGGCCGAGGCACCGCTGACCGACTTGGCTAGGCGGTAAAACTCCACGGTAAAGCGCTGAATATCCGCAGGGCTGGCCACCACGCGCTTGATCGGGCGCTTGAGTACATGGGTCAGGTTGGCTTCCCAGCTGTGCACCAGGGGTTGGCTGCTGGCGATGGTGACGCTGTCGCTATCCACCGCTACGGCGAGAATCTTGTGGCGCTGGGCGAAGGCGTAGGACATCAAGGGGGTAATGGCGGCGACATCGATTTTTAGCGGGTCGATGCGCAGAAAGGGTTGCCCGCATTGCTCTGCCAGCCAGCTAGACAGCCCTTCCAGTTCGAGTTTTTTACCCGGATGTTTGAGGTCATCGAGCTGTTGGGCGGCAAGAAACTCGAGCGGGTGTAGCTGGTTATTCACCGAGCTGCGGCGGATTGCCAGGCATTGTTCGGCACTGTCCTGATGGGTCCGGCCTTGGGCGACCAGCTCACGCAACAGGTCGGCGAGTTCCAGTTGGCGATCATGGGCGGACGAGACGAATACGGACATAAAACTCCCTGGCAATCCTGGTCACTAAGCAATGTCGGCAGCATGACGCCAAGTAGACGGACTGTCTGCCGACTTAATCCATTTTCGCGTGCTCATATCGAGTCACGGCTTGGTTAACGTCTCGCCCTCCGAGTCGCGCCTGAGTGCGTGAGCCACAAGTGGCCTGCCGAGCTTGTTTTACCGCCGCCGGCGGTTGGCGAGCGGTTAGGCGCGTTTGAGGGTTTTGACCCCTTCGGCGGTGCCGAGCAGCAGCAGATCGGCCGGGCGTGCGGCAAACAGACCATTGGTGACCACACCGACGATGGCGTTGATCTGGCTTTCCAGCTCGGCCGGGTTGGTGATCGACAGGTTGAACACGTCGAGGATGATATTGCCGTTGTCGGTCACCACGCCCTCACGGTACACAGGGTCGCCACCGAGCTTGACCAGCTGGCGGGCCACATAGCTGCGCGCCATCGGGATGACTTCCACCGGCAGCGGGAAGGCCCCCAGTACTGGCACCAGTTTGCTGGCGTCTGCGATGCAGATAAAGGTTTGCGCCACGGCGGCGACGATCTTCTCGCGGGTCAGGGCTGCGCCGCCGCCCTTGATCAGGTTGAGGTGCTCGTCGCTCTCATCGGCGCCGTCGACATAAAATTCCAGATCGCTAACGCTGTTCAGCTCATACACCGGAATACCGTGGCCTTTGAGGCGTGCGGCGGTGGCTTCGGAGCTGGCCACGGCACCGTCGAATTCCATTTTGTGTTTGGCCAGGGCGTCGATAAAGCAGTTGGCGGTGGAACCCGTGCCGACGCCGATCACACTCTTGGCGTCGAGCTTGGGCAGAATAAAGTCGACGGCAGCCTGGGCGACGGCTTGCTTGAGTTGATCTTGATTGAGCATGGGGCACCTGGCGTGGGAGTGAGGGGGCGAAATTATAGCGCGCCTGTGCCGCCAGTGAGCTGGCGGCCGGGAAATCCCCGGTGTTGTGTGGTCGTGCGGCGTGGCCCTGGGGTAGACTCGCGGACTCCCCGAAAAGCCGCCTGCGATCACGCCATGCTCGAACAGTACGTTAAAAAGATCCTCACCTCGCGCGTCTACGACGTGGCGGTGGAAACCCCGCTGCACGCCGCTAACCAGCTTTCCGAGCGTCTGGGTAACCAGATTTTGCTCAAGCGCGAAGACCTGCAGCCGGTGTACTCGTTCAAGATTCGTGGCGCTTACAACAAGCTGGCGCAGCTTTCGAGTGAGGAGCAGGCGCGTGGCGTGGTCACCGCATCGGCGGGCAACCATGCTCAGGGCCTGGCGCTGGCCGCCAAGGTGCTGGGGGTTAAAGCCACGATTGTGATGCCCAAGACCACCCCGGAGATCAAGGTGCAGGGCGTGCGCTCGCGCGGCGGCAAAGTGGTGTTGCACGGCGACAGCTTCCCCGAAGCGCTGGCCTATTCGCTGAAGCTGGTGGATGAGAAGGGCTACATCTATATCCACCCCTATGATGACCCGCACACCATCGCCGGCCAGGGCACCATCGCCATGGAAATTCTCCGTCAGCAACCCGGCAAGCTGGATGCGATCTTCGTCCCCGTCGGTGGCGGCGGGCTGATCGCTGGGATCGCCGCCTATGTGAAATACCTGCGCCCGGAAATCAAGATCATCGGCGTCGAACCGGATGACTCCAACTGCCTGCAGGCGGCCATGGCCGCTGGTGAGCGGGTGGTGTTGCCGCAAGTTGGGTTGTTTGCTGACGGCGTGGCCGTGGCGCAAATTGGCCAGCACACCTTCGATGTGTGCAAGGACCATGTCGATGAGGTGATCACCGTCAGCACTGACGAGATCTGCGCCGCAATTAAGGACATCTACGACGATACCCGCTCGATCACCGAACCTGCCGGCGCGCTGAGTGTGGCCGGGATTAAGAAGTACGTGGAGCGTGAAGGCTGCCGTGATCAGGTATTGGTCGGTATCGACTCCGGCGCTAACGTCAACTTCGACCGCCTGCGTCACGTGGCCGAACGTGCCGAGCTGGGTGAGAAGCGCGAAGCGATCATTGCCGTGACCATCCCTGAGCATCCGGGCAGCTTTAAGGCGTTTTGCGAGGCCATCGGCAAGCGCCAGATCACCGAGTTCAACTACCGTTTTCATCAGGACAAAGAGGCGCACATTTTTGTTGGCGTGCAGACTCATCCGGACAACGATCCGCGTGCAGCCCTGGTGCAGGGCCTGCGTGATCAAGGCTTCCCGGTGCTGGACCTGACCGATAACGAACTGGCCAAGCTGCATATCCGCCATATGGTCGGCGGCCACGCCGCAGCGGTGCCGGATGAATGTGTATTGCGCTTCGAGTTCCCTGAGCGCCCAGGTGCACTGTTTAATTTCTTACAAAAGCTTGGTGGTCGCTGGAACATCTCGATGTTCCACTATCGCAACCATGGTGCAGCCGATGGCCGCGTGGTGGCAGGCCTGCAGGTTCCCAGTGACGAGCGTCACCTGTTACCGGCGGCGCTTGACGCTATCGGTTACCGCTACTGGGATGAGAGCGACAACCCGGCGTACAAACTCTTTTTAGGTTAATCGGCAGGAGCTGAATCGATGGAACATTACCAACTGCTGAAAATTCTCCACAGTGCGCCCGGCGTGCTGTTGTTGCTCGGTGTTCTGGCGCATGTATTTATGCTCTGGAAAGCGGCGAAGGGCGGTGATGCGCTGGTGCTTCAGCGCAAGCTCAAGCGCACCCGGCTGATCAGCCTACCGGTATTCGGTCTGCTGGCCCTGAGCTTGCCGGTCAGTGGCTGGTGGATGGTCAATCTGGCGGGCTTCCCGCTGGGGCAAACCTGGTTGCTGGCCAGCAGTGTGCTGTTTGGCGTGCTGGTGCTGGTTGGCCTGCTGCTCAATGGCCGTCTGGCGGCCTGGCAGGCGTTGGCTGAGCGTGCGGCGTCAGTTGGATTGCTGCGTATGTGCGCGGTCTATGCGGGGCTGATCGTGCTCTTGCTGCTGGTGATTATGGGGCTGATGGGCGCTAAGCCGGCTTGATCAGGCTCCGAATGCACCGTTCATAAAAACGCCGCCTGATTAGGCGGCGTTTTAGTTGGGTCTTAGGATGGGTTGAACTCGGCGATCCCCATCATCTGCAAGATTCAGCGCAGTGAGATAACCGGCCAGCCGCGCTGTTCGGCTTCGGCGCGCAGCTTCGGGTCGGGGTCGACGGCAAACGGATGGCTGACCTGTTCCAGCAGTGGCAGGTCGTTCAGCGAGTCGCTGTAAAAATAGCTGTCGTGCAAGCTCAAGCCGGTTTCGCCGAGCCAGCGGTTGAGGCGAGTGACTTTGCCATCCTGAAAACATGGCACGTCAGTGGTGCGACCGGTGTAGCGGCCGTCGGCCATTTCACACTCAGTGGCGAGCAGGGTGTCGACACCCAGGCGCGCGGCAATTGGCGCAGTGACGAAGCGGTTGGTGGCGGTGATGATCAGCAGCTTGTCGCCGGCTTCGCGGTGCTCGGCGAGCAGGGCTTCGCCTTTGGCGAGAATGATCGGCTCAACGCAATCATGCATAAATTCGCGGTGCCACTGCTCAAGTTGCGCCATTTCCGTGCGGCCGAGGATTTCCAGGCTGAAATTCAGGTAGTCGGTGATGTTCAGGCGGCCGGCCAGGTAATCCTGGTAGAACTCATCATTGCGCGCCTTGTAGGCAATCCCGTCGAGGATGCCGCGCTCACACAGATAATCGCCCCAGGCGTGATCGCTGTCGCCGCCGAGTAGGGTGTTGTCGAGATCGAATAAAGCCAAACGCACAGGGCACCTATCTTCGCAAAGGTCTGAGAGGGCTGAGGATAACGGCTTTTAAAGGTCATTCCCATTACGCGACCCGCTCGCGTTGCTGCTGCGACGGCCTTTGTGGAACAATGCCAAAACATGCGTTTACGAGGTTGTGCGCCGTGATCGACTCTGATGGTTTTCGCCCTAATGTCGGCATCATTCTGACCAATGATGACGGCCAGGTGCTGTGGGCGCGTCGGATAAACCAGGACGCTTGGCAGTTCCCGCAAGGCGGGATTAATGACCATGAGTCGCCGGAAGACGCGTTGTACCGCGAATTGAACGAAGAAGTCGGCCTAGAGCAGCAGGATGTGAAAATTCTCGCCTGCACCCGGGGCTGGTTGCGTTATCGTTTGCCGCAGCGTTTGGTGCGCACGCACAGCCAGCCGCTGTGCATCGGGCAGAAACAGAAGTGGTTTCTCCTGCGCCTAACCGGTGCAGAAGACCGTGTGCGCATGGACCTGACCGGCAAACCGGAATTCGACGGTTGGCGTTGGGTCAGTTACTGGTACCCATTGGGCCAGGTGGTCACCTTCAAGCGCGAGGTTTACCGTCGCGCCTTAAAAGAACTCGCCCCACGCCTCTTGGCGCGGGACTGACACAGGCTAGAGCCAAACATGCTCAATACGCTGCGCAAGATTGTCCAGGAAGTAAATGCCGCCAAGGACCTCAAGGCGGCGCTGGGCATTATCGTGCAGCGAGTGCGCGAAGCCATGGGCAGCCAAGTCTGCTCGGTCTACCTGCTGGACCCGGAAACCAATCGCTTTGTGCTGATGGCCACCGAGGGCTTGAACAAGAAAGCCATCGGCAAGGTCAGCATGGCGCCCAACGAGGGCCTGGTCGGCTTGGTCGGCACCCGCGAAGAGCCACTCAACCTCGAACATGCTTCTGAACACCCGCGCTACCGCTACTTTGCTGAAACCGGCGAAGAGCGTTACGCCTCCTTCCTCGGCTCGCCGATCATCCACCACCGTCGGGTGATGGGTGTATTGGTCGTGCAGCAAAAAGAACGCCGACAGTTTGATGAGGGCGAAGAAGCCTTCCTGGTCACCATGAGTGCGCAGCTTGCCGGGGTTATCGCCCACGCTGAGGCCACCGGCTCAATCCGCGGCCTGGGGCGTCAGGGTAAGGGCATTCAGGAGGCCAAGTTCGTGGGTGTGCCGGGATCACCCGGTGCCGCTGTGGGTACGGCAGTGGTGGTGCTGCCACCGGCCGACCTGGATGTGGTGCCAGACAAATCCGTCGACGACATCGCGGCCGAGCTGACCCTGTTCAATAACGCCCTGGAAGGCGTGCGCAGCGACATGCGCGCGCTGTCGGCGAAGATGGCTACTCAGCTGCGCCCGGAAGAGCGCGCACTGTTCGATGTCTACCTGATGATGCTGGAAGACGCCGCCCTGGGTAACGAGGTGGTCAAGGTCATTCGTACTGGTCAATGGGCCCAGGGCGCACTGCGTCAGGTGGTTGGCGAGCACATCAACCGTTTCGAGTTGATGGACGACGCTTACTTGCGCGAGCGCGCCAGTGATGTCAAAGACCTCGGCCGGCGCTTGCTCGCCTATTTGCAGCAGGCGCGGCAGCAAACCCTGGTGTACCCAGACAACTGCATCCTGGTCAGCGAAGAGCTGTCGCCGGCGATGCTCGGCGAGGTGCCGGAAGGCAAGCTGGTCGGCCTGGTGTCGGTGCAGGGTTCGGGTAACTCGCATGTGGCGATTTTCGCCCGCGCCATGGGTATCCCCACTGTGATGGGTGCGGTTGACCTGCCGTATTCGAAGATCGATGGCATTCAGCTGATCGTCGACGGCTACCACGGTGAGGTCTTCACCAACCCCAGTGAAATATTGCGCAAGCAATACGCCGAAGTGGTTGAGGAAGAACGCCAGCTGGCTCAGGGCCTGGATGCATTGCGCGCCTTGCCCTGCGAAACCCTCGACGGCCACCGTATGCCGCTGTGGGTCAACACCGGCCTGCTCGCCGATGTGAAGCGCGCGCAAGAGCGCGGGGCTGAAGGTGTTGGCCTGTATCGCACCGAAGTGCCGTTTATGATCAAGGAGCGTTTCCCCAGCGAGAAGGAGCAGCTGGCGATTTACCGCGAGCAGTTGGTGGCCTTCCATCCGCTGCCGGTGACCATGCGCAGCCTGGATATCGGCGGCGACAAGGCGCTTAGCTATTTTCCGATCAAGGAAGACAACCCCTTCCTCGGTTGGCGCGGCATCCGCGTGACCCTCGATCACCCAGAAATCTTTCTGGTGCAGACCCGCGCCATGCTCAAGGCCAGCGAAGGCTTGAACAACCTGCGCATCCTGCTGCCGATGATTTCCGGCATTCAGGAGCTAGAAGAGGCGCTGCACTTGATTCACCGCGCCTGGGGCGAGGTGCGCGATGAAGGCACCGACGTGCCGCTGCCGCCCATCGGCGTGATGATCGAGATTCCTGCGGCGGTTTATCAGGTGCGCGAGTTGGCGCGTCAGGTCGACTTCCTCTCGGTCGGCTCCAACGACCTGACCCAGTATTTGCTAGCCGTGGACCGTAACAATCCGCGGGTGGCCGACCTCTATGACTTCCTCCACCCCGCCGTGCTGCAAGCGTTGCAGATCGTGGTGGCGGGCGGGCATGCCGAAGGCAAACCCGTGACCATTTGCGGCGAGATGGCCGGCGACCCGGCGGCGGCGGTATTGCTGATGGCCATGGGCTTTGATGGCCTGTCGATGAACGCCACCAACCTGCCCAAGGTGAAATGGCTGCTGCGGCAGATCAGCATGGGCAAGGCGCAGGAATTGCTCAGTCAGGTGATGAGCATCGACAGCCCGCAGGTGATCCACAGCACCTTGCAACTGGCCCTGCGCAACCTCGGCCTGGGCCGCATGATCAATCCGGCCTCGGATATTCAGGCCTAACAGGCCCGGTGCTGCTGATGTCGATCAGCAGCTCAGCGCCACCTCGCCCAGATACGCCCCATTAACCCCAAAACTACGCTCCAGCAACTGGCGGCTGCCGTCGGCATTGACGATCAATACCGTGCTGGCCCGTGTGCCGTAAGCCGGGCTGGCAATAAAGGCGCTGGACAGCAGGCGTTCGCTCGTCAGGCCGATACCGGTTTGGGGCAGCTCGGTGTCTGCGGCTTGGGTTGGGTCTGCCAGCAGGCTGAACAGGCGCTGCGGGTATGGCGCCGGCAGTTCGCGTTGCAACGCGTGTTTAGTTCGCAGCAGCTTGGGCCAGGGCGTGTTTAGGTCGGCATTCGAAACCCCGTGCACGCCTTCAGCCAATGCAGTGGCGCGCTGCTCTTGGGAGTTGAAATGCCAGAGCTGCTGGCTATCACCCAGCAGCAGATTGAAACCGCTGTAGTTCGAACTCTGCGCCTTCAGGTGCTGAAGGAAGTCGGCGGTATTCAGCTCGCCGCCCAGAAAGGCCAGCGGCAGCTCGCCCCGCGAGCGTGCGCCCTGGGGCAGGCTCAGGTTGCGAATGTTGGTGATGGCAGCAAAGCGTCCGTTCGGGCCAACCCCCAGCCAGGTACCACCGGCTTGCACGTCACGCCCGGCAAACACCCCTGGCGCCTCGGGCCACTCGGCCAGTGGCTGGCTCGGCCTGGCATAAAACTCATCACGGTTGGCCGCGACCAGCAGCGGCTGGGCATGACCGGGTCGCCACGCCAGAACAATCAGGCACATGGCTTAACTCCTCAATTTCGCCAGTACCCCGGCGCTATCCAGCTCAGGGCCCATGTACAGGCGTACCTTGCGCGCACCGCACCCCAGGCCAAGCTCCAGTAAAATGCGCTCCTCGACCTGCGACAGGCCACCTTCCAGGCGCTCCAGTGGTTGGATCAGCAACTGTGGTGGCACGCTCAGGCGCAAGAAACGCTTGGGCAGCAGTTCAGCAAGAGCGCGCTGCAGCAGGTGCTCGGCCGCGGCAAAATCCGCCACCAGCAAGCGTTGACTGCTGAACGGCGGATCGGCTTGCAGGTGCAGCTCGCGGCCACTTTGCAGGTGCGTCAGGTGCATCTGGTTACAGCTCAACTTGAGGTACAGGGTCGGGCGCACAGTGCTCTATTCCTTAGAGAGTTCTGGCACTGTACGCAAAGCCCACGAGGACATCCATCGCCCGAAGTAGAGTCCGGCCCTGTGCATCCGTTACCATGCGGGATTGTTTGCGGGGGTGCTGATGGAACTGTTGCTGTATTTAGTTTTGGGGGCTGCTGCTGGAACCCTGGCCGGTTTATTCGGCGTGGGTGGCGGCATCATTATCGTGCCGGTACTGGTGTTGAGTTTTGCCGCGCAGGGGTTCGATGCGGCGGTCTTGACGCACTTGGCGGTCGGCACGTCGCTGGCGACGATTATCTTCACGTCGATCAATTCGGTGCTCGAACACCAGCGTAAAGGTGCGGTGCTGTGGCCGGTGTTTGCCTGGATGACCCTGGGCATTTTGTTCGGCGCCGCCATTGGCGCGATGACCGCAGCGGCCATCCAGGGGCCAATGCTGCAGAAGATCATCGGCGTATTCGCGATCATCATTGCCATACAGATGGCCTTGGAGCTGAAACCCAACCCCAGCCGTACGGTCCCAGGCAAGCCGGGCTTGACCCTGGCGGGCGTGGTGATTGGCTGGGCGTCGGCGATTTTTGGCATCGGTGGTGGTTCACTCAGCGTGCCGTTCCTGACCTGGCGCAGCGTGCCCATGCAGAAAGCCGTGGCGACCTCTTCAGCCTGTGGCCTGCCGATTGCCGTAGCCAGCGCCCTGAGCTTTATCTGGCTGGGCTGGGATAAACCTGAGCTGCCGGAGTGGAGCCTGGGGTTTGTTTACCTGCCAGCGCTGGTCGGGATTGCCATCCCCAGCATGTTCTTTGCCCGCGTGGGTGCCCGCTTGGCGCACAAGCTGTCGCCGCGCCTGCTTAAGCGTCTGTTTGCTCTGCTGTTGTTCAGCGTGGGCCTGAGTTTTTTGATTTGAGGAATTGAAATGCTGCCTTACCCGCAGATCGACCCTGTTGCACTGGCCCTGGGCCCGCTAAAAATTCATTGGTACGGCCTGATGTACCTGGTCGGGATTGGCGGTGCGTGGCTGCTGGCTTCGCGCCGGTTGGAGCGCTTCGACTCAAGCTGGAGCAAGGAAAAGCTCTCGGATCTGGTGTTTTGGGTGGCCATGGGAGTGATTTTTGGTGGGCGCTTGGGCTACGTGCTGTTCTACGACTTGGCGGCCTATATCGCCGAACCGGTGCGCATGCTGCGCATCTGGGAAGGCGGTATGTCGTTCCACGGTGGCCTGATCGGCGTGATGCTGGCGACCTGGTGGTTCGGCAAGCGCAACAACAAGAGCTTCTTCGAACTGATGGACTTTATCGCGCCGTTGGTGCCGATCGGCCTCGGGGCGGGGCGCATCGGTAACTTCATTAATGCCGAGCTGTGGGGCAAAGCGACCGACTTGCCATGGGCGATGGTCTTCCCTACCGATCCACAGCAACTGGCGCGTCATCCCTCGCAGCTGTACCAGTTCGCCCTGGAAGGCGTGGCGCTGTTTGCCATCCTCTGGTTCTACTCGCGCAAACCGCGGCCGACCATGGCGGTCTCTGGCATGTTCGCCATGTGCTACGGGATCTTCCGCTTTATCGTCGAATTTGTCCGCGTGCCGGATGCCCAGCTTGGCTACCTGGCTGGCGGCTGGCTGACCATGGGCCAGGTGCTCTGCGTACCGATGGTGCTCGGCGGCCTAGGTCTGATTGCCTATGCCTACAAACGTCAGGCTGCACAGGAGGCCGTGTAATGAAACAGTACCTCGACTTAATGCGCTTGGTGCGCGAGACCGGCACCTTCAAGAGTGACCGCACCGGCACCGGCACCTACAGCATTTTTGCCCATCAGATGCGCTTTAACCTGGCCGATGGCTTCCCGCTGGTGACCACCAAGAAGTGCCACCTGAAATCGATCATCCACGAGCTGCTGTGGTTCCTCCAGGGCGACACCAACATCAAGTACCTGAAGGACAACGGTGTACGTATCTGGGACGAGTGGGCCGACGAAAACGGCGACCTCGGCCCGGTCTACGGTTATCAGTGGCGCAGCTGGCCGGCGCCGAACGGTGAGTCGATCGACCAGATCAGCAAGCTGATCGAGATGATCAAGACGAATCCGGACTCGCGCCGCTTGATCGTTTCGGCCTGGAACCCGGCGCTGGTCGAGCAGATGGCGCTGCCGCCGTGCCACGCGCTGTTCCAGTTCTATGTGGCCGACGGCAAGCTCAGCTGCCAGCTGTATCAGCGCTCGGCAGACATCTTCTTGGGGGTGCCGTTCAACATCGCCAGCTATGCCTTGCTGACCCTGATGGTCGCTCAGGTCTGCGGCTTGCTGCCCGGTGACTTTATCTGGACCGGCGGCGACTGCCACCTGTATGCCAACCATATCGAGCAGACCGACCTGCAGCTGAGCCGCGAGCCGCTGCCGCTGCCGACCATGAAGATCAACCCCGAGGTGAAGGACATTCTGGCCTTCAAATTCGAGGACTTCGAACTGCTGGGTTACCAGGCGCATCCGCACATCAGTGCGCCGGTGGCGGTCTGATCACGGGCTGAGACGGTTGTATTTGTTACCCTGAGGTGTCTTTCAGTTGGGGGAACAACGCATGCCGAGAGTTCTGATCGCCTTGTGGTTGATGCTGCTGGGTTTCAATGCAGCGGCCGCTGAGCCAAATGAACCGGTCCTGCGGGTGGGCATCAGCGAGGTGCCACCATTCGTGATCAAAGAGCCGGATGGCAGCTGGCGCGGCATCAGTATCGATTTGTGGCGTACGGTAGCCAGCGCTGCGGGCTACCGTTTCGAACTGCTGCCCATGCCGTTCGAGCGCCTGCTGCCGAGCCTGGAAGAGGACCAGTTGGACGTGGTGGTTGGCGCGCTAACCATGACCGCCGAGCGTGAAGAGCGCTTCGACTTCACCCACCCTTTTTATCGCACCGGCCTGGCCATTGGCGTACAGCTTGATGGCGACAAAAGTGGCTGGATGGCACTCAGAGGGCTGTTGTCTTGGCAGTTTCTCAGCCTGATCGCTGGTTTGGCCGTGTTGTTGCTGTTGGTTGGGGCGTTGCTCTGGCTGTTTGAGCGGCGCAATAACCAGGAGCAGTTTGGCGCTACCCCGGTGCAAGGCCTGGGCTCCAGTTTCTGGTGGGCAGCCGTCACCATGACCACCGTCGGCTATGGCGATAAAGCGCCGGTCACCCTAGGCGGGCGTTTGGTCGGGCTGGTGTGGATGTTTGCCGGTTTGATCATGGTGTCGACCTTCACCGCTGCGGTTGCCAGCATGCTGACTGTGGGCAACCTGCAGGGTGGCATTCAGGGGCCGGAAGACTTGCGCCGTGCCCATGTGGCCAGTGTCGACAACACCTCCGGCGCGCTCTATTTGGAGAGCCAGCGCATTCGCCACAGCAATTACCCCAACCTGATGACTGCTATGCAGGCGGTCCAGCAGGGCGAAGCGGAGGCGGTGGTGTATGACTTGCCGATCATGCAGTACCGCAATGGCGAGCTGAATCAAGGCGGCCTGCGTTTGCTGCCCGGTACGTTCGAGAACCAGTCCTACGCGTTTGCGCTGGCCAGTGGCAGCCCCTACCGCGAACCCATCAACCTGGAGCTGTTGCGCGCCCTCGGCGAAGACGAGTGGCGTCAGGTTCAGCGGCTGTATCTGGGCGAGCCCTGAGCCAGGGCTGCTATTGGCTGTTTAGCAGCGTGGCGGCCAGTGTGTTGAGTTGTATTTCCCGCTCGCTCTGCTGAAGTTCGGCGCCAGGGTTGAGCGATGACCATTCGGGGTGAGCGCGGGCTTTGTGCAGGGCCTCCGGCAGCTTGCCTTCGCGCCAGCTGGCGTCCTGCGGCGCGGCCAGGTTGATGGCCTCGACGGCTGCATGGCCGCGGGCTTCCAGTGCTTGCAGGAGTACTTGCTGGCGCAGGGCGAGCAGACGCAGCACGGCATCGTCCACGCTCAGTTCGCGCTGACCTTTGAGTTTGCCTTTCAGCCGTGAGCCGTAGTTGCGTAAGGTCTGTGCGCTGCCGCCGATCAGCGCGCCGAGAGCCGCCGCGGCGCCCAGGGTGATACCGCCGACCAGCAGATCAACACCCACGCCGGTGGCCGCGCCTGCCGCCATACCGCCGCCGACTTTGACGCCAAGCTGCTTGAGGGTTTCTGGATTAAACAGATCGTCGCCCCAGCGGCCGTCGAGCAAGGGCAGGTCGGCGGCCTTGGCATCATCCTTACGGAAGCCATACAGGCGCAGTAGAGCCTCCACGCAACCTTGCTCGCGCTGGCGAATGCTCTGGTGCAGGTCACGGATCGCTTCTTGTTCCTGCTGGCCGTGCACCGCCACGCTGCGGCGGCAGGCCGCGCAATCGAGGAGCAATTCCGCGATCAGCCGTGCGCCGCAGCTGCGGCGCAGTTGCCGTTGCGTCTGGTGGTCATCGATCAGCCGTTGCAGTTGCGGCCGGGCTTTTTCCAGCAGCAGGGCGAGGCTGTCGTACAGGCGGCGTTCGCCATCCAGCGGCGGCGCTACGCTGTCGAAGCACACCAGTGCATGCAGGCCCAGGCGTGCCAAGGCATCGCGCCAGTCCTGCTCGCGGTGTTGGTGGCTGCTGACGAAATTCAGCACCGGTAACAGTGGCCGGCCGCACATGCTCAGCACAGCCAACTCGTCGCGGTATTTGGCCAGAACTGGCTCGCGGGCGTCGATCACATACAGGCCGGCGTCGGAGGCGAGCAGTTGTCGCAGCACCTTGGCTTCCTGTTCGAAGCGTTGACGTGCTTCGCTGCCATCGAGAAAACGCGTCAGTCGTGCGGGGCCGTCCAGGCGTTCGCTGGGGCGATCCAGGCGCTCCAGATAATCGAGCAGGGCGATGGCATCTTCCAGGCCCGGCGTGTCGTATAGCTCCAGCAACGCTTGGCCGTCTACTGACAGGCGCGCGCCTTCGACATGCTGGGTCGTGCTGGGGCGATGCGAGACTTCGCCGAAGCCGACGTCGCGGGTCAGGGTGCGCAGCAACGAGGTTTTGCCAACATTGGTGTGGCCAACCACGGCCAGTTTCAGCGGTTTAGTCATGGCCATGCTCCAGCCAGCTGAGCGGCAGGCTGTCGCTATGCGGCAGTTGCAGGTGCTCCAGTGCGCGGTGCCAATCGCCCAAACGGGCGCTGTCGAGGGTTTCACCCGGCGCCGGCGGCAGCAGCCAGATACGCGTACTACCTGCTGTGCGCGCCAGCTCGCCGAGCAGCGCTAGGCTGCCGCGGTCTGGTGAACGGCGCGGGTCACAGGCAATCAGCAGGCGTGCCGGAGGAAAGCGGCTGAGTTGCTCGAGCAGCTGTTTGCGTTGTTCGCGGCTGTCGATCACGCCGGCCTGGCCAATGCTTTTGGGCAGTGCGGGGGGCCAACTGCGTTGTGGGTCCAGCTCGACGCCCACGAGCAGTGCGCCCTGACTGTCAAATAGATGATGGCCGGCCTGGGGCTGATGCAGCTGCGTGGGCGCGGCATCACACACGCCGAGGCGTTCGCTGCTCGGTTGCAGGCGCTCACGCAGCAGGCTGTAACCGGGCAAGTTGAGATCCAGGCGCAGTGCGGCGCAGCCACGTCGCCAGCGCCACAGACAAAACAACAACAATCCCAGGCGCGGCAGCAGACCGTACACCACCAGTACGCCGACCAGCCAACTGGCCCAGCTCAGCCGCGCGCTTTCATTGGCCAGCGGGCTGTCACCGCTGGCGCGGATCAGCTCGGCATCTGGCAGGCTGAAACCGAGCAGCGCCGGCAGGCTGCCGAGGGCTTGGGTGAGGGCGATAAAACTGTCGCCGCCGAGCAGAGTACTTTCCCAAACAAAGCCGTAACGCCGAGTGGCCAGTAAGACCAGCAGGGTTAGCAGCGCAGTGAGCAGGGTCAGCAGCCAGAAGCCGTGCACCAGAATGCCCAGGCCCCAGCGGCTTAGGCGTTGGCGTTGCAGCATCAGCAGTAATGCCGGTGCCAGCTGCGCCGCCTGCGCATCGCGGGCGAGCTTGGCACTCAGCCACAACCACAGATGCCCGAGTGCGCCGGCACTGTCACGGCTCAGCAGCAGACCCATCGCCCAGCCGAGTAGCAGGATTAGGTTGAGCCCAAGCAGGCTGCCCAGGGCCCAGAACACATTGACCGGGCGCAAACCGTCACCCAAGGCCGCCACTGCCAGGCCGCTGCCACTGAGGATGGCCAGCAGTAACAGCAGCAGCCCGGCCAGGCGCGCGCCATGCAACCAATGCTGCAGCGCTGATACCTGGCCGTCGCGTTCGCCCAGCAGCCAGGCGCGGGTTTGGATGCGTTCGCTGAGCGTGCCGCCCTGGGCCTGTGCACGGCGATTGGCCTCGCTGTCTTCCAGTGGCCCGGCATGCGCTTCACGCAGGCGGATGGTTTCGCTGAGCCAGAGGCGCTGCAGGCGGCTGGGTGTGGGGGTATCGAGTGGGCGCACGCGATGTTCCGTTGGCGAGTGGTAAACAGAGGATAACCTCAGCCGCTGGTGTATGGCACAGTTGTGCGCGTGTACGCAGGCGGCCAGTCCAGCTAGGCTGGTGCAAGCATAGTGGTGGTCTGTCCCGGTGATGGCCCCATGGATGAATAACAATAAAAAGCGAGTGCCATCGTGAAGTTACCGCACCTGGAGTGGGTTAATGAGGATTCACCGTACCTGCGTCAGCATCAGCAGGGCTTTCGGTCGCTGAGTTTTGACGGCGAGTTGGAGCAGGCGTTCAAGCGTTATCACGCCAATGTGTTCCTGCGCCGTATGCGCTGGGCACTGCTGGTGGCGACGCTGCTGGCACTGCTGTTTGTGCTGCTGGATGCGATCAACATGCCCGACCCGTTGCGCGGTCAAGTCCTGGCGCTGCGCCTGGGGGTGATTCAACCGCTGCTGTTACTGGCCTGGCTGGCGACCTATCGGCGTGGTCTACGTGATCATCTGCAGCTGATTGGCGGTACTGTGGCGTTGCTCTGCGGGCTGGCGGTGGCGGCCATTATCGGCTTGGCGCGCTATCACAACTTCGCCCTGCCTTATGAAGGCATCATCCTGGTCACGGTGTTCTTCTATTTCCTCACCGGATTGCGTTTTAGCACCGCCGTGCTGTGCGGCTGGCTGACCTTTTTTGTTTACCTGATGGTGGAGCTGAGTGTTGGTTTGACCGGTGAATGGCTGGTGAGCAATGCCCTGTTCCTGGCGTTGGCCAATGTCATCGGTTCGGTGGGCTGTTACTCGCTGGAATACGCCACCCGGCAGAATTTCCTTGCCCATGGCTTGCTGCAGGACCTGGCCGAGAAGGACTTTCTGACCGGGCTGCTCAACCGCCGTGCCTTCACCGAGCGCGCCGAACGCAGCTGGCGTCAGGCACAGCGAGAAAAGCAGGCGCTGGGCGTGGTGATGATGGATATCGACTTCTTCAAGCGCTACAACGATCACTACGGCCACGCCGCCGGTGATGAGGCGCTGCGTCAAGTCGCCCGAGTGATCGGCGAGCATGCCCGGCGGCCGTTGGACTGTGCTGCGCGTTATGGGGGCGAGGAGTTTGTCGGGGTTTGGTATGGCCTGGGTGAAGAGCAGTTGCTGGCCATTTTGCAGGACATCTGCCATGCGACCGAGGCGCTGGCGCTGAGCCATGCCCATTCGGATGCCGCTGGGGTGGTCACGCTCAGTATCGGCCTGGCCTACCTGACGCCGCAGCCGCACCAGAGTTTGGCGGATGCCCTGCGTTTGGCGGATGTCGCCCTCTATCTGGCCAAGGAGCAGGGGCGTAACCGTGTGGTGGGCAAGCGGTAGGCGGGTGAACGCAGGCAAGGCTTCAATGATCGCCGTGCAGGCGGTATTCTCGCCGCTATGAAAAATTCCCTGCCCCTCTGCCTGATTGCGGCCCTCGCGGAAAACCGCGTGATCGGCCGCGATAACCAATTGCCCTGGCACTTGCCAGCGGACCTCAAACACTTCAAAGCCCTGACCCTGGGTAAGCCGATCATCATGGGTCGCAAAACCTGGGACTCACTCGGCCGGCCGCTGCCGGGCCGCCTCAACCTAGTGGTCAGCCGCCAGCCCGGCTTGCAACTGGAGGGGGCGGAAGTGTTCGCCAGCCTGGAGGCTGCTATCGAGCGTGCCGAGGTCTGGGCCCGCGCCAATGCTGCCGATGAACTGATGCTGATCGGCGGCGCGCAACTGTATGAGCTGGGCTTGGCTCAGGCCGCGCGGTTGTACCTGACGCGAGTTGCGCTCAGCCCGGAGGGCGATGCCTATTTCCCTGAGCTAAGCCCGACGCAGTGGCAACTCAGCGAACAGGCTGCCCATGCTGCGACGGCTGAAACCCCGGCCTATGTCTTCGAGACGTGGCAGCGCGCCTAGCGCACAAGCCCAACGGCTGCTCCCCAAGCTAGAAAGTAAAACGTCACCTGTGTAGGTGGCGTTTTGCGTTAGGCGATCGGTTTAGACGTTCGCTTTGCGTTCAGGCAAAAACCAGTTCATCAGCAGCGCACAGATACCGCCGGTGGCCACGCCGGACTCCAGAACATTGCGCAGGGCTGCTGGCATGTGTGCGAGGAATTCCGGCACCTGCGACACCCCCAGGCCGAGGGCCAGGGACACCGAGATGATCAGCAGGGCGCGGCGATCCAGTTGCACGCCGGCAATGATGTTGATCCCTGCGGCAGCGACTGCGCCGAACATCACCAGTGCGGCGCCACCCAGTACCGGCTCTGGCACGGCTTGAATCACCCCGGCGACGCTGGGGAACAGACCGAGAATCACCAGCATCGCTGCAATCCACAGACCGATGTGGCGGCTGGCGATGCCGGTCAGCTGAATAACCCCGTTGTTCTGGGCAAACACCGAGCTGGGGAAGGTGTTGAACAGCCCGGCCAGCAACGAGTTGGCCCCGTTGACCAGTACGCCGCCCTTGATCCGCTGCATCCACAGCGGGCCTTCGACCGGCTGGCGGGAGATTTTGCTGGTGGCGGTGACATCGCCAATCGCTTCCAGCGAAGTCACCAGGTAGATCACCAGCATGGGGATGAACAGGCTCCAGGAAAAGCTCAGGCCAAAATGCAGTGGCATCGGCACCTGGAACAGCTCGGCCTCGTGCATGCCGGTGAAGTCCAGGCGACCGAGGTAGCCGGCCAGGGCATAGCCGACCGCCAGGGCGATAACGATGGCGCAGCTGCGCATCCACACCAGTGGAATACGGTTGAGCACCACGATTACACCCAGCACCACGCCGGACAGCATCAGGTTTTCAGCGTTGGCAAAGGTGCCGTCGGCCATCGCCGAGAAGCCGCCGCCCATGCTGATCAAGCCCACTTTAATCAGGGTCAGGCCAATCATCAGCACCACGATGCCGGTGACCAGTGGCGAGATCAGCCGTTTGACGAAGGGCAGGATGCGCGACACGCCCATTTCGACAAACGAGCCGGCGATCACCACGCCGAAGATCGCCGCCATCACGGCCTCCACGGGCGTGCCTTGCTGCACCATCAATGCGCCACCAGCAATCAGCGGGCCGACAAAATTGAAACTGGTGCCCTGCACGATCAGCAATCCGGCACCGAAGGGGCCAAAGCGTTTGCACTGAACAAAGGTGGCGATGCCGGAAATCACCAGCGACATCGAGACGATCAGGTTGGTGTCGCGCGCCGACACGCCGAGCGCCTGGCAGATCAACAGGCCCGGGGTGACGATCGGTACGATGATCGCCAGCAGATGCTGCAAGGCCGCCAGCAGGCTGATCAGGGGCTTGGGACGGTCTTCCAGGCCGAACACCAGTTCGTCGGTGACGGGCGGCTTGTCGAGTGCGCTCATGGTGGTGCTCCGGAAAAAAGAGCGCGATTCTACTGAGCAATACCCGTCACGCCCAGCGCTGGCTGCTAATAGCGCGGTCGTGGTGGGTTACAGTTCATAAAAAACCCGGCGCAAAGGCCGGGTTTTTGTTGGGCTGGGGCTTAGGGCACCAGTTTCTCCAGCAGCGCTTTGTCGCGTACCGCGCCTTTGTCGGCGCTGGTGGCGAGCAGGGCGTAGGCCTTGAGCGCCGTGGTGACTTTGCGCGGACGCTGTTCCACCGGCTTCCAGCCTTTTTTGTCCTGCTCGTGGCGGCGATGGGCGATTTCTTCGTCGCTGACCAGCAGGTTGATGGTGCGCTCGTGGATGTTGATCAGGATTTTGTCACCCTCGCGCACCAAACCGATGGCACCGCCTGCGGCGGCTTCTGGCGAAGCGTGGCCGATGGACAGGCCCGAGGTGCCGCCGGAGAAACGGCCGTCGGTGAGCAGGGCACAGGCTTTGCCCAAGCCTTTGGATTTCAGGTAGGAGGTCGGGTAGAGCATTTCCTGCATGCCCGGGCCGCCTTTCGGGCCTTCGTAGCGGATGATGACAATGTCGCCTGCTTTTACTTCGTCGGCGAGGATGCCGCGCACTGCGCTGTCCTGGCTCTCGAAGATTTTCGCGTTGCCTTCGAAGACGTGGATCGACTCATCAACACCGGCGGTTTTCACCACGCAACCGTCGAGGGCGATGTTGCCGTACAGCACGGCCAGGCCACCTTCCTGCGAGTACGCGTGCTCGACGCTGCGGATGCAACCGTTCTCACGGTCGTCGTCGAGGGTTTCCCAGCGGGTGCTCTGGCTGAATGCGGTCTGCGTCGGGATGCCGGCTGGGCCTGCGCGGAAGAAGGTGTGCACGGCTTCATCGTCAGTCTGGGTAATGTCCCATTTTGCGATGGCTTCTTCCATGCTGCGGCTGTGTACGGTCGGCAGGTCGGTGTGCAGCAGGCCGCCACGGGCCAGCGAGCCGAGGATGCTGAAGATGCCGCCGGCGCGGTGGACGTCTTCCATATGGTACTTCTGGATGTTTGGCGCAACCTTGCACAGCTGCGGCACTTTGCGCGAAAGGCGGTCGATGTCGCGCAGGTCGAAGTCGATCTCGGCTTCCTGGGCGGCGGCCAGCAGGTGCAGGATGGTGTTGGTCGAACCGCCCATGGCGATGTCCAGGCTCATGGCATTCTCGAACGCCTTGAAGTTGGCAATATTGCGCGGCAGCACCGACTCGTCGCCCTCGCCGTAGTAGCGTTTGCACAGCTCAACCACGGTGCGGCCGGCCTGCAGGAACAGCTGCTCGCGGTCGCTGTGAGTGGCCAGGGTCGAACCGTTACCCGGCAGGGCCAGGCCCAGGGCTTCCATCAGGCAGTTCATCGAGTTGGCGGTAAACATGCCGGAGCAGCTGCCGCAGGTCGGGCATGCGCTGCGCTCGTATTCAGCGACCTTCTCATCGCTGGCGCTCTCGTCAGCGGCGATCACCATGGCATCGACCAGGTCCAGGCCATGGCTGGCCAGCTTGGTTTTGCCGGCTTCCATCGGCCCGCCAGAGACAAAGATCACTGGGATGTTCAGGCGCAAAGCAGCCATCAGCATGCCGGGGGTGATTTTGTCGCAGTTGCTGATGCAAACAATGGCGTCGGCACAGTGAGCGTTGACCATGTACTCGACGGAGTCGGCGATGATCTCGCGGCTCGGCAGCGAATACAGCATGCCGTCGTGGCCCATGGCGATGCCGTCATCGACGGCGATGGTGTTGAATTCTTTGGCCACGCCGCCGGCCCGCTCGATTTCGCGAGCAACCAGTTGCCCCATGTCTTTGAGGTGCACGTGGCCGGGTACGAACTGGGTGAAGGAGTTGGCAACGGCAATGATCGGCTTTTTGAAGTCTTCGTCCTTCATCCCGGTAGCACGCCACAGGGCGCGGGCGCCGGCCATGTTGCGGCCGTGGGTGGAGGTCTTTGAGCGGTAGTCAGGCATGGCGATAAATCCTGCAAAGGCTAATCAGGTTACGCGTTCACAGACACTAGTGCTGTGCTGGCAACGGGCTGTTGGTGCGTATGTTGAGCCGGGTTCAGGCCCAAGGCAAACGCGAGTGAGCATCTGCTGGGCTGGGGCGCTGCTTGGCGCGGTGTGGGCGCTGGCGTGGCCGGGCTACAAGTCCGCCTGGGATGTGGCAGGAGAGTGGCGATTCTAATCCCAGGCGGCGTGAGGCGAAAGCGCGGGGTGCTTATTCAATCTGCTCGATACCGCGCATGCGGGTGGCGCGGCGGCGCAGCAGCTCGATGGTGATCAGCAGCACAATCGACATCAGGATCAGCAGGGTGGCGATGGCCAGGATGCTCGGGTTGATCTGCTCGCGCAAGCCCGAGAACATTTGCCGGGGAATGGTGCGTTGCTGCGGCCCGGCCATAAACAGGATCACCACCACTTCATCGAACGAGGTGATAAAGGCGAACAGCGCGCCAGAGATCACCCCTGGGCGAATCAGCGGCATTATGATGTCGAAGAACACCCGCAGTGGCGTGGCGCCCAGATTCAGAGCTGCGCGGGCCAGGCTGTAGTCGAAGCCCGTCAGGGTGGCAGTGACGGTGATGATCACAAACGGTGTGCCGAGGGCGGCGTGGGCGATGATGATGCCCAGGTAGTTACCGGCCAGGCCAAGGTCCGAATAGAAGAAGAACATCCCGGCGGCGGTGATGATCAGCGGCACGATCATCGGCGACAGCAGCAGCGCGGTAATCAGGCGGCGCATTGGCATATCGTCGCGCGCCAGGCCCACGGCGGCGCAGGTGCCGAGCACGGTGGCCAGCAGGGTGGAGAAGAAACCGATGATAAAGCTGTTCTTGATTGCCAGCAGCCATTTGTCATCGCTGAAAATGGCGCTGTACCAGCGCAGCGAATAGGCCTCGGGTTGGAAGGTGAGCATGCCTTCGGTAAAGCTGAAGAAGGGCTCGACGTTGAATGACAGCGGGATGATCACCAGGATCGGCATGATCAAAAACAGCAATACCAGCCAGGAGCTGGTCTTTAATAGCCAGCTACCCAGGTGATACCAAAAACCGTAATAGGCGGGAATCTTCGACATATCAGCTCATCCCAGTTTGATATTGCTGGCACCGACGAAGCGGTCGTAGAGCCAGTACAGCAGCAGGATCAGCGCAAGCAGTAAGGACCCCAGCGCGGCGGCCAGTTCCCAGTTGTTCGAACGCTGCATATGGAAGGCAATGATGTTGCTGATCATCTGCCCGTCGGTGCCGCCGACCAGCGCCGGGGTGATGTAGTAACCCACCGAGATGATGAACACCAGCAGCGCTCCGGCGCTCAGCCCCGGCAGGGTCATCGGGAAATAGATGCGGGCGAAGGCCGGTATCGGTCGCGCGCCCAGCGACAGCGCTGCACGCAGGTAGCTGGGGTCGATGCCGCGCATCACGCTGTACAGCGGCAGAATCATGAACGGCAGCAGGATATGGGTCATTGCCACCACAGTGGCGAACGAGGTGTAGAGCATTTCAATCGGCTCACCGATCACGCCGACGCCGAGCAGGAAGGAGTTGATCACCCCGTTGGTCTGTAGCAGTGCGATCCACGCGGTGGTGCGCACTAGCAGCGAGGTCCAGAACGGCAACAGCACCAGCACCAACAACAAGTTGGCGCGGTTTTCCGGCAGGCGAGCCAGGTAGTAGGCCAGCGGGTAGCCAAGCAGGGCGCAGAACAGAGTGATGACCAGCGCCATGCTCAGAGTCTTGCTGTAGAGCTGCAGATAGATCTGCGTGTCTTCGCGCACCTGAATTCCGTGCTCTTGGTCGAGCTCAAGGTCGAGCGCAGTCAGGTAGTAATCGTAGGTGTAGGGTTTGCCTGCGCGCTGGATGGCGTACCAGATTTCCGGCTTGCTCCACTTGCGGTTGGATTTGAGCAGGATTTCGGCGCCTTGCTGCGTCAATTGCTCGCTATCCAGGCGCGAAACTTTACGGGCGGTGGATTTGACCACACTGGACATGCCCGCAGAGGCGCGGTTGAACTCTTCGGCGAGTTTGCCGGACTGGCGCACTTTGGCCAGGTCGTGCAGCTCTTGGGCAAAGACGCTCAGGGTTTGTTGATCAGGAACCGTTTTGCCATCCCAGCGTTGCAGCTCGCTCAGGGTCAGCGGAATCAGGGTGGCCACCGTGGGGTGATGGACACTGCGCCAGAGCATGCTGGCAATCGGTGCAACAAAACTCAGCAGGATGAAGATCAGCAACGGCACGACAAATAGAAAGGCCGTGAGGCGTTTCTTGTTGCGGGCGCTGGCGGCTTGGCTGGCTTCGGTGCGGGTGAGTGAGGACAAGCGTTAACTCCTTTACAACCTGAAAGCGACACCCCGCGCCGATGCGACGCGAGGTGTCCGAGGCATTACTTCAACAGCCACTCGTTAAATTTCTCACCGAGTGATTCACCGTAGTCTGCCCAGAAGTCCGAGCCGGCCTGGATGCCTTTGTCTAGGTGCGCGGTCGGCAGGTGCGGTGCGGCGCTCTGGTCGGCCAGCGGCATGGACGACTTGCGGGTCGGGCCGTAGGCCACATCTGGCATGCCGGCCAGTGGCTTGGAACCGGTGGCGTAGGCAATGAACTTCAGCGCGAGGTCTTTCTTCTTCGAGCCTTTGACGATGGCCCAGGCGTCGAGGTCGTAGACGTGACCGTCCCAGACGATCACGAAAGGTTTTTTCTCCTGGCGGATGGCGTCATAGAAGCGCCCGTTGGCCGACTGCACCAGCACGGCGCCACCATCGTTGAGCAGCTGCGGGGCTTGCGACCAGGAATCGAACCAGACGATGTCTTGCTTAATGGTGTCCAGTTTGGCAAAGGCGCGGGCCTGGCCTTCTGGTGTGGAGAGCACCTCGTAAACGTCGGCCGGCGCTACGCCGTCAGCCAGCAGGGCCCATTCCATGTTCACTTGTGGACGTTTGCGCAGGGCGCGCTTGCCAGGAATCTTCGCCGTGTCGAAGAAGTCGTTGATGCTGGCAGCCTTGGTGCCACCGATGGTTTTCTCGTTGTAGGCGAACACCACCGACCAGACGATGTTGCCAACCGCGCACTCACTGGCCAGTGCTTCGGGGATAAAGTCCTTAGCGGCAGGAACACCATCGATACCGGCTGGCAGAATGTCGCGCGGGATGGTTTCCAGTAAGCCTTCAGAGCAGGCGCGTTCGAGGTCGATCACTTCAAAGTCGACTACGTCCCACTGGATATTGCCTGATTCGACCTGGGCTTTGATCTCCGCCACGCCGCCGGTGTAATCCTCGAACAGTACCTTGTTGCCGGTGTCTTTCTGGAACGGATCAATCACATGCTTTTGCTGGGCTGCGCCATAGGCACCGCCCCAGGATACGACGGTCAGGGTTTCCTCGGCGCTGGCGGCGAAACTTGCCGTACCCAGTGCTGCTGCGAGGGCGAAGGTGGAAAAGCGGGTGGTCAGTGTTCTAGCCATTGCTGAGCTCCATTGCTTCTTATCATTCAGGGTGTCGTGACGACGGGGCGATCCAGGGCCTGGCTGTCTTGTGGCTGCCAGGCCAGGGCGACTTCTTCCTTGGCGCTGAGTTGCGGGGCGCTGCTGTCATTCATGTTCTTAACCACCAGCTCGGTGCCGTCGGCGGTGATGAAGTGATAGCGGATGTACTCGCCGACATAGTGGCGGGTGACGAACCGTGCCATGACCTGATTGCCGGTGCCGCCAAGGCGCTCGGTAAAGCTGAGCTTCTCCGGGCGAATCGACACGGTGGTGGGCAGGCCGACTTCCGTGCAGTTGGCTTTTAGCGCGCTGACCAAACCACCGGCGTCCAGGCGCACTTGAACGCTGTCCTCGCTGACGGCTTCGATCACGCCCTTGAGCTTGTTGCTCTCGCCAATAAAGTCGGCGACGAACAGGTTGGCCGGTCGTTCGTAAAGCACATGGGGCGCAGCGCATTGCTGAACGATGCCGTTGTTGAACACGGCGATGCGGTCGCTCATGGTCAGGGCTTCGGTCTGGTCGTGGGTCACGTAGATCACGGTGAAACCGAGCTGATCGTGCAGACGCTTGATCTCGAACTGCATCTGCTCGCGCAGTTTTTTGTCGAGGGCGCCAAGCGGTTCGTCCATCAACACGATGTCTGGGGCGAAGATCAGCGCGCGGGCCAGGGCCACCCGCTGGCGTTGACCGCCGGAGAGTTGCCCTGGGAAGCGATTGCCGAAATCCAGCAGCTCGACCAGCGACAGGTATTCATCGACCTTGGCGCGAATCACGTCTTTGGGCTGTTTACGGATCTTCAGTGGGTAGGCAAGGTTTTCGCGCAGGGTCATGTGCGGGAACAGGGCGTACTGCTGGAACACCATGCCGATATTGCGCTGGTAAGGTGCGATGCTGGTGACCGAGCGCCCATTGATCAAAATCTCGCCGCTGGTCACGTCTTCGAAGCCCGCGAGCATCATCAGGCAAGTGGTTTTGCCAGAGCCGGAAGGGCCGAGCAGGGTGATAAATTCGCCCTTGGCCACGTCCAGATTGAAATCCTTGACCACCAGGTTCTTGTGGTCATAAGTCTTTTTCACGTTGGTGAATTGCAGGAACGGTTTGTCCCCCGCTAGGTCAGCCATACCCCTCCCCAATTGTGTGCGTAATAGCTAACGGCTTTTGGCCATTAGCTGAATGCTTGAGTCCGTTGGCCACGGTGTTGATGCGGCGGGCAACGTGTTTGAGTATTCAAGCAACGCAAGCACTGTGCCAGTACTGCTGCAGGGCATCGTAATCACAGCAGTACTGGGGTTTGAGCCTAGCGCAGTGGCGCGGTTGCGCCAGGCAGGTGTGGGGAGTGGTAACAGTGCGGGGTAGAAGGAAGCACCTGCCGAGATGCACTCGGCAGGTGCGCACGCTTAGGCGTGATTGATATATCGGTGCACGTGCGGCGGCATTTAGCTGTTGGGCAGCAGGCGCACGGTGAGGCTTTTGATGTAGCGGGTTTCGGCAATCGCCGGGTGCACCGGATGGTCCGGGCCTTGGGCGCCGCGTTCGAGCAGTTGGATGTTGCGGTCCAGGTGGCGCGCGCTGGTCAGCAGGATGTTTTGCAGGTTGTCCTCTTCCAGGTGCATGGAGCAGCTGGCGCTGATCAGGATGCCGTCCTTATTGAGCAGGCGCATGGCTTGCTCGTTGAGGCGGCGGTAGGCGCCTTCGCCGTTTTTCTGGTCTTTCTTGCGTTTGATAAAGGCGGGCGGGTCGGCAACGATCACGTCGAAGCGCTCTTCTGACGCCTTGAGTTGTTTCAGAGCTTCGAAGACATCGCCTTCAACACAGGCAACTTTATCGGTCAGGCCGTTCAGCGCGGCGTTGCGCTCAACCCCGTCGAGGGCGAAGCCGGAGGCGTCCACGCACATTACGTCGCTTGCGCCAAAGGCTGCCGCTTGCACACCCCAGCCGCCGATGTAGCTGAACAGGTCGAGTACGCGCTTGCCTTTGACGTAGGGCGCCAGGCGTGCGCGGTTCATGCGGTGGTCGTAGAACCAGCCGGTTTTCTGCCCTTCAATGACCGGGGCTTCAAACTTCACGCCGTTCTCTTCCAGCGCGACCCACTCCGGGACCACGCCAAATGGCGTTTCCACGTAACGCGGCAAGCCTTCGGCGTCGCGCGCGGCAGAGTCGTTCTTGAGCAGGATGCCGCTAGGCTTGCACACCTGAATCAGCGCAGCGAGCACATCTTCTTTATGCCGCTCCATGGTCGCTGAGGCCAGCTGCACCACCAGAATGTCGAAGAAACGGTCGACCACCAGACCCGGCAGCAGGTCGGAGTCGCCGAATACCAAACGGTAGCAGGGCTTGTCGAACAGGCGCTCGCGCAGTGACAGGGCCACGTTGAGGCGGTGCACCAACAGGGATTTGTCCAGCACATGCTTGAGGTCACGCGACAGCAGGCGCGCACAGATCAGGTTGTTCGGGCTCATCGCCACGACGCCCAGCGCTTTACCGCCGGCCGCTTCGAGGATGGCCTGGTCGCCGGCCACAAAGCCGCTCAGTGGTGTGGCGGTGACGTCGATTTCGTTGCTGTAGACCCACAGGTGGCCGGCGCGCAGGCGTCGGTCGGCGTTGGCTTTCAGGCGCAGGCTGGGCAGGGACATGCTGGGGACTCCGAAAAAAGAGCGGAATTATAGCCGGTTCATCCCGCTCTGTTGGCGTTTCCGCTGCGGTCGCGCTGAAAGGTCAACAAACCCTAGCGTCGCGGCGGTTACAAAACGCGACTGTGGAAGTGTTGGGGGAGTCGCTAAACTGTGGCACACCTCTCATTCCGGTTTTCCCTGTCATGTCTCAAGAGCTCTCCGCCGACTATATCCGGCAAGTACTGCAAGGCATCAGCGTGCCGCCGCAGCCGCAGATCATGGTGGATTTGCAGATGGAACAAGTGATGCCCGATCCGGATCTACGCGCCATCGCCAAGCTGATTAGCCAAGACCCGGGGTTGTCTGGCGCGCTGCTAAAGCTGGTGAACTCGCCGTTCTTCGGCCTGGCCAACCGCATCGCCTCGATCCAGCAGGCGGTCAACTTGTTGGGCTGCAATACGGTGATCAACCTGATCAATGCGCAGTCGATTCGTGGCGAACTGACGGATGAGGCTATCGTCACCCTCAACCGCTTCTGGGACACCGCTCAGGATGTGGCTGTGACGTGTCTGAGTCTGGCCAAGCGCATCGGTTACCACTCGCCGGATGAGGCCTACGCCCTGGGCCTGTTTCACAATTGCGGCATCCCGCTGATGCTCAAGCGGTTCCCCCATTACATGAGCGTGCTGGAAGAAGCTTATGCCAGTGCTACCGATGAGCGTCGGGTGGTGGATACCGAAAACCGTCTGCTGAATACCAACCATGCAGTAGTTGGCTACTTCACTGCCAAGTCGTGGAACCTGCCGCTGCACCTGTGCGAGGCAATTGCCAGCCACCACAACGCGCTGGCGATTTTTAGCGAAGACGCCAGCCGCGATGCACCGCTGAAAACCCTGCTGGCGATCCTGAAGATGGCGGAGCACATCTGTGCCAGCCATCGGGTGCTTGGCAATCAGGCTGAGGACCATGAATGGCAAAGCATTGAGCAGCTGGTGCTGGAGTATGTCGGGCTGTCGGAGTATGACTTCGAGAACCTGCGCGAGAGCATTCGCGACCTCGGCGCGCGCTAGCCTGTGGCGTCGTTTTCGGGGCATTGCTGATAAGGTAGACGCCCGCTCCAATTGCTCAGCTGATGACTCGCTATGCCAGAACTTCCAGAAGTAGAAACCACCCGCCGCGGCATTGCGCCCTACCTTGAAGGTCAGCGCGTTAGCCGGGTGATCGTGCGCGAGCGCCGGCTGCGCTGGCCGATCCCCGAGGACCTGGATATCCAGCTGTCCGGGCAGCGTATCGAATGCGTCGAGCGGCGCGCCAAGTACCTGCTGATCAAGGCCGAAACCGGCAGCCTAATAAGCCATCTGGGCATGTCTGGCAGCCTGCGCCTGGTCGAGTGCGGCCTGCCGGCGGCCAAGCATGAGCATGTAGATATCGAGCTGGAGTCTGGCCTGGCCTTACGCTACACCGACCCTCGGCGTTTCGGTGCACTGCTTTGGAGTGCCGACCCATTGAGCCATGTGCTGTTGAGCAAGCTAGGGCCAGAGCCCTTGACCGAGTTGTTTGATGGCGAGCGGTTGTTTCAGCAGTCGCGTGGCCGGGCCATGGCGGTTAAGCCCTTTATCATGGACAACGCGGTGGTGGTCGGCGTGGGTAATATCTATGCCTCGGAGGCGCTGTTTGCGGCGGGCATCGATCCGCGTCGCGAAGCCGGCTCCGTGTCGCGGGCGCGCTACCTAAAGTTGGCGGTTGAAATAAAACGCATCCTCGCTCACGCCATTGAGCGCGGCGGCACCACCCTGCGCGACTTCGTTGGCGGCGATGGTCAGCCGGGGTATTTCCAGCAAGAACTGTTTGTGTATGGCCGTGGCGGTGAGTTCTGCAAGCACTGCGGCAGTACCCTGCGCGAGGTTAAGCTGGGCCAGCGCGCTAGCGTGTATTGCCCGCGCTGCCAACGCTAAAGTATTTGCTGCGCGTTGAGATTTTACTACTCGGCCGCAACTGGCAGGCGCTGAGCGCATAACAATAAGAAAGACCGAGGTATTGATGTCCGGTAACTATCTGCCCCGCAACCGGCTGGCCGAATGGGTGGGCCGCGTGGCGCTGAAATTGATGGGTTGGCGTATCGAAGGCCAACTGCCGAAACTCGACAAGTTTGTCGTCATCGGCGCGCACCACACCTCCAACTGGGACTTCGTGATTTTTATCGCAGTGAAATTTGTGCTGCGCCTGAATGCCCGCTGGTTCGGTAAGCACACGATTTTCCGCTGGCCCTTTGGCGCGCTGATGCGTGCGTGGGGTGGTATTGCTATCCGTCGTGAGCGCCAGGGCAATACCGTCGAGCAGGCGATACAGGCCTTTAGCGAACATGAGCATTTTATGTTGGTGCTCTCGCCTGAAGGCACGCGCAAGAAGGTTGAGCGCTGGAAAATGGGCTTCTATCACATTGCCCTGGGAGCCGGCGTGCCGATCGTGCTGGGTGCGCTGGACTATCAGAATCGGCGTGTGTTTATCGGGCCGACGTTTATGCCGACGGGTGACGAAACTGCTGATCTCAATGCGATCCTGGCGTTTTACCGGCCCTTTATCCCGAAAAAACCTGAATATGCCTTTTATGGGGATTGACGGGCGTCACGCTGACAATTACCAATGCGCTGTTATAGTTAGTCTCACTGCCTCCTAAACACTGAAGGATCGCCCCATGAAACTGTTCCGCTCAACCGCTGCTGCTCTGGCGCTGACCACTGGCCTGCTGGCGCTGCCAGCCCATGCTGAGGCAGCGCAGCAGAATACCAGCGGGGACCCCCTGTATACGGCTAACGCACCTGGGGCATTTTCGATGCTGGGTGATCTGCTGATTGCTCGACCACTGCTGATCGGTGCTACCGCTATTGGTGCTGTGGCCTTTGTTGTTAGTCTGCCGTTTACTGCCTTGGGCGGTAATATTGATGAAAGTGCCGAGGCTCTTGTGCTTGAGCCTGGAAGGGAGGCTTTTGCTCGGTGTCTTGGGTGTACCAGCTCTGCCGATAGCTCACATTAACCGCCCTGTAAATAATCAAAAAGGCCGCTCATGTTGAGCGGCCTTTTTGATTATTTAGACATACGGGTGATTATTGACCTTTAACGACAGTGCAATAACGCGCATAGAGGAACAGAACGTTTGTGCTGTAACCATCAACACTACTAACAGTTGTGACCCCACCGGCACGTTTAGCTGCTTCAATTGAAGCTTCGCCAGTAGCCACCAAGCCTAGTATGTTGCTTGCGCAGCTTTTACCTACTCTGCTGGCATCAGTTGCATTTGTAGCTGAAACTGGAGCACTTACATCGGTAAACAGTGCTGAGCCAACCGGGGATGAGACAACAGCGCAGCCGTTTAGCGCTAGAACCCCGAAAGCTAAGAAAAGAGCTTTAATTTTCATGTTTTGTCCTTGCATGTTATTAAAATAAAGAGCGATCTCCTGATCGCCGTTGGCAATATTATCACGCTCAAAAAATCAGCGATTATTTATACTCGTGCGCTAGCCTATTTTGATGCGTGTCCCACACACGTACCGTCTGTGAAACGTTTGGTTTAATGCTGTCTCTATATTTTTGAGGTGGATATATGCGTTTTTTAAATATGGTGAATATTTTTAATAGCCTTGACCACGCCTGGCTACCGATTCGGGCTGGCGGCCAGGTGTGATTTAAGTGAACGCCAGCAGTAAGCGAATTACTGCGGTACGGCTGGTTTGACTACCGCCGCACCGATACCTCTCGGGTCACTGGCCGCCTCAACCCTCCCGCCTTGTTTGTCCCAGAACAGCACCTGCTGATTCCCGTACTGCCGCTCCGTCGATTTCAATTGATGCCCCAGTGCGTTTAGCGCCGCGCGTTGTGCTGCGCTGAATGTGTCTGGCTCGTGCTCGATCAGGTCTGGGCGGAACTGATGGTGGTAGCGCGCGACACTGGGCCAGCGGTCGATGGGTTGTTGATCTAGGTACTCGAGCATCGCCAGCAGCACCATGCTGGGAATCCGGCTGCCGCCTGGCGTGCCGAAGCTGGCGAAATCCTCAGGGCTTTCGATAAAGCTCGGGCTCATGCTCGACAGGGGCCGTTTGCCGGCGGCAATGCTGTTGGCCTGGCTACCGCTCAGGCCGTAGGCGTTACTGCCTTGTATGTCGGCGGCAAAGTCATCCATTTCGTTGTTCAGCAATACGCCGGTGCCGGGCACGGTAAAGGCGGCGCCGAAGGGCAGGTTGACCGACAGTGTGGCGGCGACGGCATTGCCCTCGGTGTCGAGTACGGTGAAGTGGGTGGTGTGATCACCTTCTTTCCAGGCTCTGCTCGGTGGCAGGCTGTCGCTTGGTGTGGCGTGTTGCGGGTCGATGCTGCTGGTCAGCTGCTTTAGGTAGTCAGGTGCAAGCAGTTGGGCGGCTGGGTTGTTCACAAAGTCGGGATCGCCGAGCAGGCCTCGGTCGCGGTAAGCACGGCGCAAGGTCTCGACCACGAGGTGGGTGCGCTGCACGGCATCGACCTGCTGCCAGGGCAGTTGCTGCAGCATCAGCAGGCTTTGCCCCAAGGCAATGCCGCCCGCTGACGGTGGCGGTGCGCTGATCAGCTCGCGGCCTTGATCAAGCTGGACGCGCAACGGCTGGCGCTCAACGATACGGTACTCGGCCAAGTCTTTGAGCGACCAGATGCCACCTGCCGCCTGTACCGCCTGGACGAGTGTTTCGGCGACCTTGCCGCCGTAAAAGCCTTGATGACCCTGTGCGGCCAGTTGCTCCAGTGTCAGGGCCAGTTCGGGTTGGCGCAGTAGGCTGAATTGTTCCGGTATGTCGCCTTTTTCGAGGAACAGCCGCGCGGTTTCTGCATCACTGCGCATGGCCTCAAGGCGCCAGCCCGCGCGCTCACGGTAAACCCGGTCGATACTGACACCGCTGCGGGCCAGGCGAATAGCCGGGGCCAGCGAGTCACGCAGTGGTAGGCGGCCGAAACGCTCTGCCAGTTGCACCAACGCCGCCGGCAAGCCGGGAATGGCAGCCGCCAGTGCGCCGTTCAGCGACAGCTGTTTGTGGACTTCACCATCGACTTTATAAAGGTCGGCATGGGCCGCCAGTGGCGCACGCTCGCGGGCATCAAGGAAGCGATAGGTGGGTGATGCGCCGGCTTCGCGCAATAAAAAGAAACCGCCGCCGCCCAGCCCTGAGCCGTAGGGCTCGACTACCGCGAGAGCGGCGCTGATGGCGACGGCCGCATCGAAGGCATTGCCGCCCAGTGCCAGGGTTTCCTGGCCCGCGACGGTAGCGGCGGGGTGCGCCGTGGCAACCGCAATGCGCTCGGGCAGTGCGGCGGCATGCAGTTCAAGGGCGCAGAGTAGGGCAAGCGCACCGAACAGGGCGCGCCAGGGGAGATGGCCGCGGATCAGGCGGCCGGTGCTCATGCTTTACCGGTAATGATCAGGTACTTCTGCATCAAATCATCCTTGCTCTCGACATTGTTCTCATCGAGCGGGATGCAATCGACCGGACAGACCTGCTGGCATTGCGGTTCATCGTAATGGCCGACGCATTCCGTACACAGGTTGGGGTCGATTTCGTAGATTTCTTCGCCCTGGGAAATGGCCGCGTTAGGGCACTCGGGTTCGCAGACGTCGCAGTTGATGCAGTCGTCGGTGATGATCAGTGACATGTGTAACCACTCCCGCTGCAAACCGGTGGCGCAGCCTAGATGTGTACAGAAAGACGTTGGCGCAAATTGTGCCGCATCATGGCCGCGCATGCACGCGGCCTTGCGGTAATGGCTCAGCGCTTGAAGCGTTCAGTCAGCGCAGCGGCCACCGCCGGGTGCACGAAGTTGGAGATGTCGCCGCCCAGCGTGGCGATCTCACGCACCAGGGTTGAGGAGATAAACGAGTACTTTTCTGACGGGGTTAGGAACAGGCTTTCCACGTCAGGGGCCAGCTGGCGGTTCATATTGGCCAGTTGGAACTCGTATTCGAAGTCGGACACCGCGCGCAGGCCGCGCAGAAATACATTCGCGCCCTGTTCCTTGGCGAAGTGCGCCAGCAGGGTTGAGAAACCCACTACTTCAACGTTGGGCAGGTGCTTGGTCACTTCCCGGGCCAGTTCGACGCGTTGTTCCAGGCTGAACAGCGGGTTCTTCTTCGGGCTGGCGGCGACTGCAATGATCACGCTGTCGAACAGCCGTGCCGCGCGCTCGACCAAGTCGCCGTGCCCCTTGGTGATGGGGTCGAAGGTGCCTGGGTATAACACTCGATTCATCGTGACGTCCTGGCGGGTTCGTTGGGGAGACGGATGGTAGCGCAGCGCTTCACCGTGGCCAAGTCGGGCACGGCGGATCGCCGTGATTCACGGGCGCAGAATGGCCCGTGAATACCCTGTTATCAGGCGTGCTTGAGGCGTTCGGCGAGTTTTGTCGCGAGTTTGGCGGTCAGGCCGTAGATCGACAGCTGTGGGTTGGCGCCGATACTGGTGGGGAACAACGAGCCGTCATGGATCGACAGGTTACTCAGTTGGTGATGGCGACCAAGGCTATCGGTCACCGCCTTTTGTGGGTCTTCACCCATGGCACAACCGCCCATCACGTGGGCGCTGCCCAGGCGCGTGCGATACAGCTCAAGGCTAAGGCTGTCGATCAGGCTTTTCGCCTCCGCCAGGGTCTTCACATAGCCGGCATCGGCGTGCAGCGGCAGCACCGCTTTGGCCCCTGCGGCAAACTGGATGTCGGCCATGGTATGGAAGGCGCGGCGTATGCCGTCCCAGGTGTAATCGGTCATCTGGTAGTCGAGCACCGGGCTACCATCGCCGCGCAACTCAACTTTGCCTTCGGCGCTGTCTGGGTGAAAACCATCGCGCATCAACGCCAGCATCACGTTGGTGTGGGGCAGCTGATCCATGCGCATGGCATTGTCGATGCCAAAGCGCCCCAGCATCGTGGCGGTGATGGCGGGTTGCAGCGGTGGCACTTCGAGCTTGTAGGAGAGGCGCCCTGCTGCGCCGTCATCCCACTGGAAGTGGTCGGAATAGATTGACTGCGGCGCGCCATAGAACGGATTAATCACCTGTTCGAACTGCGCAGCAGAGAAGTTCACCAGGTGCAGATAGGTGCGTTTGCCGGTGCGCTGATGCGGGTCGGGAGCACCCGAGCGCAAGAGAATGCCCGGCGTATTGATACCACCGCCTGACAGCACGTAGTGCTTGGCCTTAACGGTAATGCGGCGGCCATTGGGCGCGACACTGCGCGCGTCCATGCCCAGGCATTCGATGCCCGTGACTGTGTCGCCATCCAGCAGCAAACGTTCGGCGCGCGCCAGGTAGAGCAGCTCGCCGCCTTTATCCAGGGTCGCCGGGATGGTGGTAACCAGCATCGACTGCTTGGCGTTGGTTGGGCAGCCCATGCCGCAGTAGCCGAGGTTCCAGCAGCCGCGCACATTGCGCGGAATGACCTGCCATTCATAGGCGAGCTTTTCACAGCCGCTGCTGATCACTGCGTTGTTGGCGTTCGGCGGCACGGCCCAGGGGGCGACGCCCAGGCGTTGTTCCATCTGCGCAAACCAGGGCGCCATGTCTTCGGCGCTGTGGCCTTGGACGCCATGCTCCTTGGCCCAGTGTTCCAGGGTCGGCGTGGGCGTGCGAAAACTTGAGGTCCAGTTGATCAGGGTGGTGCCACCGACTGCACGGCCTTGCATGATGGTGATCGCGCCATCCTTGCTCATGCGCCCGATACCTTCCTGGTACAGCTCAGCATAGGCCTTGTCTTCGAGCATCTTGAAGTCGTCACTGGTTTTCAGCGGGCCTTCTTCGATCAGCAGCACCTTGAAGCCGGCAGCGCTGAGTATTTCAGCCGAAGTGCCGCCGCCCGCGCCGCTGCCGACGATGGCGACGTCCGCTTCGAGGGTTAGGTCGTTGTCTAGCTGCGAACCGTTGTAGGTCTTCCAGCCACGGGCCAGGCCTTCTTTGAAACTATCGGGTACGGGCATTTGAGGTGCTCTCAGGCGAATTCTTATTAGCGTCCAGTGGTTCCGCTTATTGACGATCTCGCGGCCTGGCCGAGGCGCAGTAGGTCGAGGTCAAACAGTTGGCGGGCCGGGGTAGCCGCAGTGCGCCCACGACTCGGCGCGGCTGTACCAACTCATCATGACTAACTGCAACAGCGAGGCGTGGCCCATTTGCAGCAGCGCCAGCGAGCTGTTTTGCCAGCGCTCAAGAAACGCCTGTATATCGGCGGCCGAGGCGTTCTGCCAACTGCCCCAAACCCCGGTCAGTGGGCCGCGGGTGATGGGCAGGGCCAGCACATCGAACAGCTGCACGGTCAGCTTGAGCAGTTCGGGCGATAGGTGATTGAGGCTGTAGTCGAGGTTCTCCAGGGTGCCGCTGATGGCCTGCGGCATCTGCGCTTGGGGCACCGCGCCCGCGAGCAGCACCGGGATCAGCGCCTGCAGGAAGGGCAGGTCGGTTTCGCGCAGCACCGCAAAACCGGCTTTTGGTGTGCTGGCCGAGCAGCCGCTGAGGGTGGCGGTCAGGCCCGCCGTGCCGAGCAGGGCGGTGCCCAGTAGGCCCACCTTGAGCAGGCTGCGGCGTGACAGGTTAGGTGCTTCAAGTGTGCGGGTGGTGTGCATTTTATTGTTATCACCGAATCAGGCTGTGGGCGGGCGCAGTGCGACTGAGCCCGCCCGGATCAGGTCAGCGTACGAACAGCTTATAGATCAGTTTTTGCAGGGTTTTGCCATAGGGTGGGTAGATCGTTTTGGCGGCGTTAAAGCGCTGCTTGATAAACACCCCCTTGGCCTTGCTGAAGGTGAGGAAGCCTTCATGGCCGTGGTAATGGCCCATGCCGGACGGGCCGACGCCGCCGAACGGCATATCGTCCTGGGCCACGTGCAGCAGGGTGTCGTTGATGCATACGCCGCCCGAATGGGTTTCGTGCAGGACACGTTGCTGCTCGCCCTTGTCGTAACCGAAGTAGTACAGCGCCAGCGGCCGGTCGCGCTGGTTGATATAGGCAAAGGCGTCTTCCAGCTTGTCGTACGGGATGATCGGCAGCAGCGGGCCGAAGATCTCGTCCTGCATCACCTTCATTTCATCCGTCACATTCAGCAGTACGGCCTGTGGCATGCGCCGGCCCTGGGCTTCTGGGTACAGCGAGATAACAGTCGCGCCCCTGCTTTCGGCGTCCTGCAGGTAGCTGTTGAGGCGCTGATGCTGGCGCTCGTTGATGATGGCGGTGTAGTCCGGGTTGTCCGCCAGCGTCGGGAAGAAGCTTTGCACCGCGTGGCGGTAAGCCTCTACAAAGCCATCCACGCGGTCCTTCGGCACCAGCACATAATCCGGGGCGACGCAGGTTTGACCGGCGTTCATGGTCTTGCCGAAGGCGATGCGTTCGGCGGCGTCACTCAGCGGTACGTCGGCGGAGACAATGGCCGGCGACTTGCCGCCCAACTCCAGCGTGACCGGCGTGAGGTTGTCGGCGGCGGCGCGCATCACGTGTTTGCCGATGCTGGTGGCACCGGTGAACAGCAGGTGGTCGAACGGCAGTTTGGAGAAGGCCATGCCCACTTCCGCCTCACCCAGTACCACGGTGACCAGATCCTCGGGGAAGACCTTGGCCAGCAGATCCTTGACCAGTTGCGAGGTGGCCGGGGTCGACTCGCTCATCTTGATCATCACCCGGTTACCGGCCGACAGCGCACCTACCAGCGGGCCGACGGCGAGAAACAGCGGGTAGTTCCACGGCACGATCACCCCAACCACGCCCAGCGGTTGATAGATCACCTTGGCGGCAGCGGGCATAAATTGCATGCCGACGCTGCGCCGTGACGGTTTCATCCATTTTTTGATGCGTTTGGTCGCGTAGTGGATTCCATGCAGGCTGGGCATCAGCTCGGCGAGCAGGGTTTCATCGGCGCTGCGGTTGCTGAAGTCCTGGCTGATGGCGCTGATCAACGCGTCCCGCTCGTTGCTGAGCAGCTCGCGCAGCGCGTTGAGCCACTGCATGCGTTGCTCCGCCGAGGGCATTGGGTTGGCGTTGTATGCCTGGCGCTGACGGGTAAAGCTGCTCTCCAGCTGGCTGATCTGCTGTTGGCTGTTGTGCAGGCTTTGTTCGAGGTAAGAGACGTCGGCGACCATCATGCTGCTCCTTGGCGTTCCGGCAATGCAGTGCATCAGATGACTGAGACCACTGCGGAAAAGGGATGCTGGATTTTTAGAGCAATTGCTCTAATCTGTCAAATCGCAGGACACGATCAACCGGTTGGCGCATTCCAGTGGCGTGTAAGTGCTTGATCTGGCTCGGCGCTGGGTAGCTCTTTGTGCGGTTGAACGTGTACTTTTGCCGGGCTTTGAATTGAGAACGAGCCGTTATGTCAGCCCCACTTAAAACCCGCGAACGCATCATTCAAGAGAGCCTGGCGCTGTTTAACGCTCAGGGCGAGCGCAGCGTCAGCACGAACCACATCGCGGCGCACCTAGGGATTTCACCGGGCAATCTGTATTACCACTTCCGCAATAAGCAGGCGATCATCGCCGAACTGTTCGCCCTGTATGAAAGCCAGGTGGATATCTTCCTGCGTCGTCCGGAAGGTCGGGCGCTAACCGTGCAGGACAAGACCTTCTACCTGGAGGCGCTGCTCGCGGCCATGTGGCATTACCGGTTTTTGCACCGCGACCTTGAGCATTTGCTGGAAAGCGATGCGGCGTTGGCTGAGCGCTACCGGCAATTTGCCCAGCGCTGCTTGGCGCAGGCGCAGGGGATTTATCAGGGCTTTGTCGAGGCCGGCATCTTGCTGATGGATGCGTCGCAGATCGAAGCGTTAACCCTTAATAGCTGGATCATCATGACCTCCTGGGTGCGCTTCCTCTGCACCACACGCGGTAACCCAGGCGACCTCAGTGAGGACATGCTGCGCCGTGGCATCTATCAGGTGCTGGCGCTGGAAGGCGGCTACACCGCCCCGCAAGCACGTGAGGCTGTGGAGGCGTTGTACTCCAAGCTGCATGTGCCGCTTGAACAGGTAAGCTGAGTTGCAACTGGCGTAGGGTGGGTTAGCCGCGCATTGCCACGATCTATTTTGATACTGCTGCCTTTGCGCGCGGTGTAACCCACCATCGCGGTGGCTGGGATTGCGCCTGGTGGGTTACGCCGCGCGCCAAACCCGCTTCGCTTGTCGGGGCTGGCTTCCTGCGTGGCTAACCCACCCTACAGTGGCTTGGCCGCCTGTGCGGTCAGCCACTGCGGAATGCGTCGCTCCAGGTAATAACCCGGCTTACCCAGGCTGCCTTCGACAAAACCGACGTGGCCGCCGTGGGCGTGTAGCTCGAACTGGATGCTCGGCGACAGTTCAGTTACTTCCGGCAGGCTATGGGCAAATACGAAGGGGTCGTCGGCGGCCTGGATAATCAGCGTGGGCGTCTCGATCCGGCCAAGGAAGTAGCGGCTGGACGCGCGGCGGTAGTAGTCCTCGGCATCGGCGTAGCCATGCAGCGGTGCGGTGATGCGGCCGTCGAAGTCCCAGAAAGTGCGCATATTGTCCAACGGGCCGAGCTTCTCCAGGGTGGACAGGCGATCACTCATGCCTTGGTGAGCGAACAGGCGCTGCTTGTCTTTCACGTAGGCGACCATCTCGCGCATAAAGTGGCTTTGGTAGACCCGAGAAAAGCCCATGCCGATGCGGTCAGCGCACTGATCCAGACGAAACGGCACCGAGACTGCCGCTGCGCCCTGCAACTGGCTGTCGGCGCCGGTTTCCCCCAGATATTTGAGCAGCACATTGCCGCCTAGCGAATAACCCACCGCATACAGCGGCGCCATCGGCCGCTGGGCGCGCAGGTGACGCACGGTTTCCGCCAAATCCTCACTGGCGCCGGAGTGATAACCACGGGCCAGCAGGTTCGGCTCGCCTGAGCAGCCGCGCCAGTTCAGCGCCACGCTGGCCCAGCCCTGAGCTGCCAGTTGCTGCTGCAAGCCCAGCACATACAGCGAGTCGGATGAGCCGGTCAGGCCATGCAGCACCAACACCCGCGGGGTGCTGGCTTCATGTGGGCCGTGCCAGTCCAGATCGAGAAAGTCGCCATCCTCCAGCCATAACCGTTCGCGTGTGCGCGCCAGTTTCGCGGGTTGGCGACACATCGGGTTCCACAGCGTTTGCAGGTGCGGGCCGGGCAGCCACCAAGCAGGTTTGAAGGACGTTTTCATGGTTGCGGTATCAGGCGGGTAAGCCCTCAGGCTAGGGCTTGAGGCGGTGAAACGGAAGCTAAATGCAGCGGCTGAATGGCATAGCCGACCAAGGCGGCTATGCCGCGTGGTCTAGAGCCAGGTGGGTTGCGCTGTAGGCTAACCCACCCTACAAAAGCGCTAGGCGGCGGTGCGCTGCCACAGTGCGTAATACACCTGCCCGGCCTTTTGTTCGCGGTGTAAGCGCCAGTTGCCGGGCATGCCGAGGCTGGACGGGGCGTTTTCGCTCTCGGTATAGACCCAGGCATCTGCGGCCAGCCAGCCGTTGTTTTCAAGGGCCTGGCAGGCCGGAAGCAACAGGTCCTGGTTGAACGGCGGGTCGAGGAATACCAGGTCAAACGGCGCCGTAGCCGGGTTTTGCAGGAAGAGCAGGGCATTGATCTGTTGCAGTTGGCCGTTGTCGCAGTTCAGCGTATGCAGGTGGCTGCGCAGGCTGTTGATGGCGGCTGGGTTAAGGTCCAGCGCCAGGGCGCTGCCGGCACCGCGCGACAGCGCTTCGAGGAACAGCGCGCCGCTACCGGCGAACAGGTCGAGCACCTTGGCCCCTTCAACGTAGGGCGCCAGCCAGTTGAACAGGGTCTCGCGCACCCGGTTCGGCGTTGGCCGCAGCCCGGCAGCCATGGGGAAGTTGAACTGGCGCGAGCGCCATCGCCCGCCGATGATGCGCAGCTGGCCATCGCCACTATGGGCGGGGTTGGCTTTCGGCGGCTTGGGTCGCTTGCTCATTAATGCTCCGGTACTGCTGAAGGTTGCTCGGCGGGGGTGTCGGTGGGCGGCGGCAGTTCTTTTTGCGCGACCGTCGGGCCAGCGGTGACGATCACCAGGGCTTCTGGGTCGAGGTGTCTGGCCATGGCCGTTTTGACCTGCGCCACGTCCAGCGCCTGCACGTCGCGCATAAAGTCTTCCAGGTAGCTCAGCGGCAAGTCGTAGAACCCCATCGAACCCAGCTGGCCGACGATGGCGGCGTTACTGGCGGTGGACAGCGGGAAGCTGCCGGCCAGCTCGCGCTTGGCGTTGTTCAGCTCGTCGGCGGTCGGGCCATTGGCGATAAAGTCGGCCAACATGCTTTTGACCAGTTGCAGGGTGCCATCGCTGAGTTCGGCGCGGGTCTGCAGGTTGATCATAAATGGGCCGCGCGCCTGCATGGCGCTGAAGCCTGAGTAGACGCCGTAGGTCAGGCCGCGTTTCTCGCGCACTTCGGTCATCAGGCGCGTGCCGAAACCACCGCCGCCGAATACCTGGTTACCCAGGTAAAGCGCGGCGTAGTCCGGATCGCGGCGGTCGATGCCGAGCTGGGCGATCATCAGGTGGGTCTGGTTCGAGGGGAACTCGATGTGCTGCAGGCCGGCCTTGGGTTCTTGCGGTTGGGCGATGCGTGGCAGCGCCGGGCCTTCTGGCAGGGCGGCGGACACCGCATTGGCTAGAGCTTCGGCATCACTGCGCGAGAGGTCACCAACCAGCGCGATGATCGCGTTATTGGCGGTGTAGGCTTTGGCGTGGAAGGCTTGCAGCTGTTCACGGCTGATCGCCGGAATCGACTCGGCATTGCCGTCGCTGGGATGCGCGTAAGGGTGCGTGCCGTACAGCCGCTCGAACAGTGCCAGGCTGGCCAGTTTGCCGGGGTTCTGCTTCTGGTATTCGAAGCCAGCCAGTAGCTGGTTCTTGATCCGCGCCAGCGAGTCTTCGGGGAAGGTCGGCTGGCCGATGACCTGATTGAACAGCTGCATGGCCGGTTCGCGTTTGTCCGCAGCGCTGAGGCTGCGCAAGCTGGTAATGGCCATGTCGCGGTAAGCACCGTTGCCAAAGTTGGCGCCGAGGTTTTCGAAGCCTGCGGCAATCGCGCCAACATCCTTACCCGGTACGCCTTCGTTTAGCATGGCATTGGTCAGCATGGCCAAGCCGGCGATGCCGTCGTCATGGCTGCTGCCGGCGGCAAAGGTCAGTTGCAGGTCGAACATCGGCAGCTCGCGGGCTTCAACGAACAGCACCTTGGCGCCTTCGGCGGTTTGCCAGGTCTGGATGTTCAGGTCGCGGCGACTTGGCGCCTGGTCACCCAGCGCAGCCAGGGACTCAATGCTGTCCGACTCGACGGCCGCAGCGGGTGTTGGGCTGCTATCCGGGCGGTTGATCACCAGGGCCAGCAGCGCCAGCAATATCAGTAGCGCCAGGCCGAGCAGGCCGTAACGTAGGCCGTTGCGCTCACTCATTGCCCTTCTCCTCAGGTAGAACATGGGCGACGCTTAGGCGGTCGCGGGTAAAGAAGGTGCTGGCGGCTTGTTGGATGTCGGCTGGGGTGACGGCTTCCAGTTCAGCCAGCTCCTGATCGATCAGTTTCCACGACAGGCCGACGGTTTCCAGCTGGCCAATGGCGGTGGCCTGGCTGGTGATGGAGTCGCGCTCGTAGACCAGCCCAGCAATCACTTGCGCCCTTACGCGGGCCAGTTCCTCGGCGCTCGGTGGGGTGTTCTTCAAATCCTCCAGCTCACGCCACAGGCCGGCTTCCACTTGCTCCAGGGTCTTACCGGTCTGCACGTTGGGCGTGGCGGAAAGAATGAACAGGCTGTCGCCGCGGGAGAAGCCGTCGTACCAGGCAGACGCGCCGGATACCAGTTCCTCACCTCTTTCTAGGCGGGTCGGCAGGCGAGCGCTGTAGCCGCCATCGAGCAGGGCGGCGGCGAGGCGCAGGGCGTGCACCTGACGCGGCTGTTCGGCGGTGGCCAGGCCCGGTACGTTGAAGCCCATCATCAGGCTCGGCAGCTGGGTTTTCAGGTGCAGGGTGATGCGTCGTTCGCCCGGCGCGGCCAGTTCACGCGGCGCCTTGGCGGTGGGCACGGTGCGCTTGGGGATGGCGCCGAAATAGCGTTCGGCGAGGATTTTCACCTCGGCGACGCTGACGTCGCCCACCACCACTAGGGTGGCGTTGTTTGGCGCGTACCAGGCTTCGTACCAGGCGCGCAGCTCCTCGACGGTCATGCGCTCAAGGTCGGCCATCCAGCCGATGGTCGGCGTGTGATAACCGCTGGCGGGGTAGGCCATGGCCTTGAAGCGCTCGTAGGCCAGGCTCGACGGCTTGTCGTCGGTGCGCAGGCGGCGCTCTTCCTTGATGACCTCGATTTCTTTGGCGAACTCGTCGGCCGGCAGCTTGAGGCTGGCCAGACGGTCGGCTTCCAGCTCCAGGGCGATGGCCAGCCGGTCGCGGGCCAGCACTTGGTAATAGGCGGTGTAATCGTCGCTGGTGAAGGCGTTTTCCTCTGCGCCCAGTTCACGCAGGATGCGTGAGGCTTCGCCGGGGCCGAGCTTGCGGCTGCCCTTGAACATCATGTGTTCGAGGGCATGGGACAAGCCGGTCTGGCCGGGCGTCTCGTAGCTGGAGCCGACCTTGTACCAGAGCTGGGAGACCACCACCGGGGCGCGATGATCTTCGCGCACGATGACCTTGAGGCCGTTATCCAGGCTGAATTCATGGGTGGGTTGCGGCGCGGCGGCAAAGGCCAGCAGCGGCGTACAGAGCACGCCCAGCAATAAAGCGGCAGTGCGTTGGGCAATTATTGACATAGATTCTCGACCTGTCGGACGGGCCCGCTTGGTCTTAGCGTCGGCGGGCGCGGAGGTGCTAGGATACGCATCCGTTTTACTGACGACCACGCCTACTCAGGCATCTGATTGTTACTGCGTACACTCTTCAGCTTTTAATGCTGCGTGAGTAATGCCTTCAGAGCCTGTTGCTGCGCGCGTCGCTCCTTTGAGATAGCCGTCCTCCATGTTTGGTTCCAACGACGACAAGAAGACCCCCGCTCCTTCTGGCGCCAAGCCAGCGGAGAAGAAAGACCTGTTCGGCTGGCTGCGTAAAAAGCCGCAAGCGCCGGCCAGCCCGGCACCGCAACCCGCACCGGTTAGCGAACAACCGGCTACTCCGGTTGCTCCCGAGGTTGCCGCCCCTGCACCGGCTGAGCCCGTCAACGACGCGCCAGTGCCCGCGGTAAAACCACTCGACACGCCAGTGGCTGAGCCACAGCCTGCTCCGGTTGCTCCGGTTGCTCCGGTTGCTCCGGTTGAGCAGGTCGCGCCTGCCGTAGCGGCACAGCCTGAAGCCGGCGAGGCGAGCCCGGTGCCACGGCCGTCACGCTTCCGTATCAATGCCGGCAGCGAAGTGCTGCATGCCCATGTTGAGCCGCCGGTGGTGGTTGAGCCGATCGTTGAGCCACCAGCCCCGGTTCAGGTCCCGGTGGTTGAGCCGGTCAAGGTCGAGGTGGCAGCCAAGAACCCGGAAGAAAACCGTGCCGGTTTCCTTGAGCGCCTCAAGCAAGGCTTGTCGAAAACCAGTGCCAGCCTCGGCGAAGGCATGGCCAGCCTGTTCCTTGGCAAGAAAGTCATCGACGATGACCTGCTGGAAGACATCGAAACCCGCCTGCTAACCGCCGACGTTGGCGTCGAGGCCACCACCGCGATTGTGCAGAACCTGACCAAGCGCGTGGCACGCAAGGAGCTGGCCGACAGTGGCGCGCTCTATAAAGCCTTGCAGGAAGAGTTGACCACGCTGCTCAAACCGGTCGAGCAGCCGCTGAAGATCGACAGCAGCAAGCAGCCCTACGTGATTCTGGTGGTCGGCGTGAATGGTGCGGGTAAGACCACCACCATCGGCAAACTGGCGAAAAAACTCCAGCAGGATGGCAAGAAGGTCATGCTGGCCGCTGGCGACACCTTCCGCGCTGCAGCTGTCGAGCAGCTGCAGGTGTGGGGCGAGCGCAACCAGATCGCGGTGATCGCCCAGCACACCGGCGCTGACTCGGCCTCGGTGATCTTTGATGCTGTGCAAGCGGCGAAATCGCGCGGGATGGATGTACTGATTGCCGACACCGCTGGGCGTCTGCACACCAAAGATAACCTGATGGAAGAGTTGAAGAAGGTGCGCCGGGTGATCGGCAAACTGGATGACACCGCGCCGCACGAGGTATTGCTGGTGCTGGATGCCGGCACTGGGCAGAACGCGATCAATCAGGCCAAGCAGTTCAACCAGACCGTCAGCCTCACCGGCCTGGCCCTGACCAAACTGGACGGCACCGCCAAGGGCGGGGTGATTTTCGCCCTAGCCAAGCAGTTCGCCCTGCCGATTCGCTATATCGGCGTCGGCGAGGGCATCGACGACCTGCGTACCTTCGAGGCCGAAGCCTTCGTTCAGGCGCTGTTCGCGGAGAAATAGGATGATCAAATTCGAGCAGGTCGGTAAACGCTACCCCAACGGCCACGTCGGGCTGCACGAACTAAGTTTCCATGTGCGCCGTGGCGAGTTTTTGTTCGTCACTGGCCACTCCGGCGCGGGCAAAAGTACCTTGCTGCGCCTGCTGCTGGCGATGGAACGGCCAAGTAGCGGCAAATTGCTGCTGGCCGGGCAGGATTTGTCGCATATCACCAATGCGCAGATTCCCTTTCTGCGCCGGCAGATTGGTGTGGTGTTCCAGAATCACCAATTGCTCTTCGATCGCAGTGTGTTCGACAACGTAGCGCTGCCTTTGCAGATTCTGGGCTTGTCCAAGGACGAAATCGGCAGCCGTGTGCGCACCGCCCTGGAGCGCGTATCGCTGGCGGACAAAGCCGAGCAATTCCCCGGCGACCTGTCCACCGGTCAGCAGCAGCGTGTCGGTATTGCTCGCGCGGTGGTTCACCGTCCGGCCTTGTTGTTGGCGGACGAACCCACCGGCAACCTTGACCCGCGTCTTGCGGCCGAGATCATGGGTGTGTTTGAAGACATCAACCGCCTGGGTACCACGGTGCTGATTGCCAGTCACGATTTGGCGCTGATTGCCCGCATGCGCCACCGTATGTTGACCCTGCAACGCGGCCGCCTGATCGGCGACGGGGAGGCGGCATGAGCGCCACCCGTATGCCACCGCCGCAACCGGCGCAGCGCGTTGGCGCGGCGGCGAAAAAGACCGAGCCGCCAACCCCGGATGACGGCCCGAGCTTTTCCCATCAGTTACATGCCTGGCTGGAAAGCCACCGCGCCAGCCTGGTCGACAGCCTGCGCCGGCTGGGCAAACAGCCGATTGGCAGCTTCTTCACCTGTCTGGTCATGGCCGTAGCCTTGAGCCTGCCCATGGGCCTGGCTTTGCTGCTGGATAACGTCGAGCGCTTGGGTGTGTCCTGGCAACGTGCGGCGCAGATTTCCCTGTTTTTACAGATTGATGCCACTGAGTCTCAGGGGCAGGCGCTACGCGAGCAAATCGCCGAGATGGATGATGTGGCGGAAGCGGAGTGGATCAGCCGTGAGCAGGCACTTGCCGAGTTTCAGCAACAGTCGGGGTTGGGCGAGGCGCTGAAAGAGCTACCGGATAACCCGCTGCCGGGGGTGATTGTGGTCACCCCGCAGGAAGTCGACAAAGTTGCCCTGGAGGCCTTGCGCTTGCGTCTGGCCGAGTTGCCGCGCGTGCAGCAAGCGCAGTTGGATCTGCTCTGGGTCGAGCGGTTGAGCGCGATGCTTAAGCTGGGCGAACGTTTTGTCTTCGGTTTGACCCTGCTGTTGGTTCTGGCGCTGCTGCTGGTGATCGGCAATACCATTCGTCTGCATATCGAAAATCGCCGCACCGAGATCGAAGTGATCAAGCTGGTCGGCGGTACCGACAGCTATGTGCGTCGGCCCTTTCTTTATATGGGTACGCTCTACGGTTTAGGCGCTGGGCTGCTGGCGTGGTTGCTGCTGGCTTATGGCCTGGGCTGGCTGAACGACGCCGTGGTGCGTCTGGCGGGTTTGTACGGCAGCGACTTCGCTCTGGATGGCGTGCCGATGGCCGATGGTCTATCCCTACTGCTCGGCGCGGTACTGTTGGGCTATATTGGCGCCTGGCTGGCTGTAGCAAGGCACTTGAACGAGCTGGCTCCAAGGTAGTAAGTTATTGTTTTGCTTGATATTGACTATGTGTAAGGGAACTTGTAGATAGGCCCAACGTCTTATTGAGCGGTGCTAGACTGCCACACGATTTCGTAAGTAGGAGGATCCAAATGTCCACTTCTATGCAACCTGTTCATGCTCTGGTTCCGGGTGCCAACCTGGAGGCTTACGTGCATGCGGTAAACGGCATCCCGCTGTTGACCCCCGAGCAGGAGCGTGAGCTGGCGGAAAATCTCTTCTACAACCAAGACCTTGAAGCCGCCCGGCAAATGGTTTTGGCGCACCTGCGCTTTGTGGTGCACATCGCCCGCAGCTACTCCGGTTACGGCTTGGCCCAGGCTGACCTGATTCAGGAAGGTAACGTTGGCCTGATGAAGGCGGTCAAGCGCTTCAACCCGGAAATGGGTGTGCGCCTGGTGTCGTTCGCCGTGCACTGGATCCGCGCCGAGATTCACGAATTCATCCTGCGCAACTGGCGCATTGTCAAAGTTGCCACCACCAAGGCGCAGCGCAAGCTGTTCTTCAACCTGCGCAGCCAGAAGAAGCGTTTGGCCTGGCTGAACAACGATGAAGTGCATGCCGTGGCCGAAAGCCTGGGCGTGGAACCGCGCGAAGTACGCGAGATGGAAAGCCGCCTGACTGGGCATGACATGGCCTTCGATCCGGCTGCCGAGGCGGATGACGAAAGCGCGTTCAAGTCGCCGGCTAATTACCTGGAAGATAACCGCTACGACCCGGCGCGGCAGTTGGAGGACTCCGACTGGACCGACAGCTCAAGTGCCAATCTGCACGAAGCGCTGGAAGGCTTGGACGAGCGCAGCCGTGACATCCTTTACCAGCGCTGGCTGGCTGAAGAGAAGGCCACGCTGCATGACTTGGCGGCCAAGTACAACGTGTCGGCCGAGCGCATTCGTCAGCTGGAAAAAAACGCGATGAACAAGCTCAAGGGTTCGATCGCCGCGTAAATCGCGCTACTGTCAAAAGCCGCACCTAGGTGCGGCTTTTTTATGGCCTGCCATCCCTGGCGGCCACCCTTCGGGCCGTCGCTATGCGACGTTAAAAATCGCTCCCGGCGATTTTTTATGGTCAAGGAAAACTCAATGAAATTCCCCCCATTGCGGCCGTTGCACTGGCTGATCGTTACTGTCGTTGCAGCCATGTTCTTTGCCTGGGGCGCATGGCTGATGCGTCCGCAGCCGGCCGCGCAACCTTTGCCCTGGCTGGCGCAATGGCAAACCGAGGTGCTGACGCCCCTGGCCGATGATCGGCTGAGCGTGGTGCACCTGCGTGATGCTCTCGAGGGCGAGCTGTGGCTGCAGCCCAACCTGGATGGTGCGCGCCTGCTCTATCGCGGTGAGTTGCAGGATGGCAATGAAGCCTGGTCGCTGGAGGCGGAGGTGGGGCTTGAGGACGCTGAGCGCGAGAGCTTGCTGGCGGCCGCTGGGCTAAAACCGACGGATAAGGCGCAGCCACTGGGCAGTCAGCTGCTGGTGTCCTTGGCCAATCGGCCGATTATTGCGCTGACCCTGTTGCCGCCTGCGCCGCTGGATGCAGCGCGGCTAGCGGCCAGTATCGGCCAGCCGCGCCTGACGCTGGAGCTGGCCGAGGGGCAGGCTTGGGTCTATCCCGAGTTGGGCATGACCGCGCACCTGCAGGATGGCGAGCTGTATTTTCTCTACGCCGTACCGCGCCATCTACTCAAGCAGCGTTAGTTAGAACCCGCTGGGGAGCCACTCACGTAACCAGTCGGGACGGTTTGGTTGTAAGCGATTGAGGTAATGGTTGCCGCCCAGCTGGCGCATTTGTTGGCGAATCCAGCTGGCGCGGCGGCTGACGTGGGCGCTGGGTCGGCCAGCGCTCCATTCGCGCGGGTTGGGCAGTACTGCGGCGAGCAAGCTGGCCTGCTGGCGTGACAGATAAGGGGCACCGATGTTGAAGTGATGCCGCGCCGCGGCCTCGGCACCGAATACCCCGTCACCCCATTCAACGCTATTAAGATACACCTCAAGAATCCGCTGCTTTGGCCAAAGCAGTTCGACCAACCCGGTGAACCACACCTCGATGCCCTTGCGCAGCCAACTGCGGCCGGACCAGAGGAACAGGTTTTTCGCCACTTGTTGGCTGAGGGTGCTGGCGCCACGCAGTGAGCCGCCTTGCTGATTGTGCGCCAACGCGGCCTGGATGGCGGCGATGTCGAAGCCCCAGTGCTCGGCAAACTTTTGGTCCTCGCCGGCGATCACCGCCATCTTCAGGTCATCCGGCAGTTCACTCCAGGGCCGCCAGCTGCGCTGCAGGTCGATGGGCTGATCGTTGAGCCAGGACTCGACCTTGCGCTCGACCATCAGGGCGGTGCCGGGTGGTGGCACCCAGCGCAGCAATAGCACCAGCAATACCGAGGCGATCATCAACCAGAGCAGGAGTTTGAGCAGTCGGCGGAAGAGGGAGCGAACCATGCGTGCTTGGCCAGGACGAATTTGCCGGCCATTATAGCCAGCCTTGTCTTTATCGCTGGAGTGATGCATGGCGCGTCTGTGGTTATTACTGTCTGCGTGTACCGGCTTTACCGGTGTAGCCCTGGGCGCTTTTGCGGCGCATGGCTTGAAGAGTCAGCTGACGCCAGCGTACCTCGCGGTGTTCCAGACAGGCACGCAGTATCAGTTAGTGCACGCCTTGGCGCTGTTTGGCGTCGGCCTGCTGGCCTTGCTGCGCCCGTCGCGCCTGGTCAGCTGTGCGGGCAGCTTATTTGCTCTCGGTACCCTGCTGTTCTCTGGCAGCCTTTATGCGCTGACCTTGAGTGGTATCAGTGCGTTGGGCATGGTTACCCCCTTGGGCGGCGTAGCATTTCTCTCCGGTTGGGCGTGTCTGGGTGTTGCTGCCTGGCAGCTGCCGGGGCGCGGTGAGCGCTGACCCGTAAGTCAGAAAGCGTGACGGGCAGCCGCCTTTAGCCTTGGTCAACGCCGGTGATCAGGCTAGAATGCCGGCCCTTTTCCCGTTGGGAGCGAGCCGTCATGCGTATTCTGTTAAACGGTGAACCATTCGAATTGCCCGACGGCGCAACCGTCGGTGGGTTGATCGAGCGTCTGGATCTGGCCGGCCGCCGCGTCGCGGTAGAGCTCAATCTGGATATCGTGCCGCGCAGCCAGCACCTCACCACCGCCCTGCGTGAAGGTGATCAGGTTGAAGTGGTGCATGCCATTGGTGGTGGTTGAGGCCGCTAGCCAGCTGCCTGATGACTACCCACCCACTTCAAGAGGATTACCCATGAGCCACGTTCCTAACGACAAGCCTTTCACCCTGGCGGGCCGTACCTACCAATCGCGCCTGCTGGTCGGGACCGGCAAGTACAAAGACCTCGAAGAAACCCGTCTGGCCATTGAAGCCTCGGGTGCCGAGATCGTTACCGTGGCGGTGCGCCGTACCAATATCGGGCAGAACCCGGGCGAGCCGAACCTGCTGGATGTGATCAGCCCCGAGCGCTACACCATCCTGCCGAACACTGCCGGTTGCTACGACGCCGTTGAAGCGGTGCGCACCTGCCGCCTGGCCCGCGAACTGCTCGACGGCCACAAGCTGGTCAAGCTGGAAGTGCTGGCCGACCAGAAGACCCTGTTCCCTAACGTGATCGAAACCCTCAAGGCCGCCGAAGTGCTGGTCAAGGATGGTTTCGACGTAATGGTCTACACCAGCGATGACCCGATCATTGCCCGCGAACTGGCGGCCATGGGCTGCATCGCGGTGATGCCGCTAGCCGGTTTGATCGGCACCGGTCTGGGCATCTGCAACCCGTACAACCTGCGCATCATCCTCGAAGAGGCCACGGTGCCGGTGCTGGTTGATGCCGGCGTGGGCACGGCTTCGGATGCGGCCATTGCCATGGAGCTGGGCTGCGAGGCGGTATTGATGAACAGCGCGATTGCCAATGCACAGCACCCAATTTTGATGGGCGAGGCGATGAAGCACGCCATCATCGCCGGACGTATGGCCTATCTGGCCGGACGCATGCCGAAGAAACTCTATGCCAGCGCCTCGTCGCCGCTGGGTGGCCTGATCAAGTAAACGCATCCTAAGAGCACAGCATGACTGATTTGCCACAACAGCCCGAGCCGGCTGCAGACACCTCCAAGCATCGCGCGATCAAAAGTTTCGTGATGCGTGCCGGGCGCATGACTGAAGGTCAGCAGCGTGGCCTTGATCAAGGCTGGCCGAAATTCGGCCTGCAACTGGAGGATGGCCTGCGCGACTTTGATCAGGTGTTCGGTCGCAGTGCACCACGCACCTTTGAGATCGGCTTTGGCATGGGCCACTCGACCCTGGAAATGGCCGCTGCTGCGCCCGAGCAGGACTTTATCGGGGTCGAGGTGCACCGCCCCGGCGTTGGTGCGCTGCTCAACGGCCTGATGACGCAGAACCTCGACAACATGCGCGTATACAGCTGCGATGCCATGGAAGTGCTGCGTGACTGTGTGGCCGATGCCAGCCTTGACCGCGTGCTGCTGTTCTTTCCGGACCCATGGCACAAGGCCAAACATAACAAGCGTCGGATCGTTCAGCCGGCGTTTGCTGAGCTGGTGCGGCAAAAGCTCAAGGTCGGCGGTGTGTTGCACATGGCCACCGATTGGCAGCCCTATGCCGAATACATGCTCGAGGTGATGAGTGCCGCCCCCGGCTATCAGAACCTGGCTGAAGATGGCCAGTATGTGCCGCGCCCGACAGAGCGCCCGACCACAAAATTCGAACGCCGCGGCGAGCGCCTCGGGCATGGCGTGTGGGATTTGAAGTTCCAACGCATCAGCTGATGCCCCCGCGCTGGAGCGCCAGCGCTGCAAGACCATAAGCCAAGGATGATTGCACTAGATCGGAATAATCCGACATTCGCCAGGACGGCTCCTCACTAAAACAGCACATACACCTGGGCAGGATTGCCCGAGCCATAACAACAGCAGCCCTGCCACTGGCCAGGCTGCGAGGAGATCGCTGTGTTGAGAGTATTTACAATTCTGCTACTGGCAGCCTGCACGCTGCAGGCACAGGCCAAGGTCGACAGTGCCCAGGCCACCCGTCTGGGCCAGGACCTGACCCCGCTGGGCGGTGAGCGCGCGGGTAATGCCGCCGGCACTATTCCGGCCTGGAACGGTGGCGTGGCGCAGCCGCCAGCCAACTATCAGCCGGGCATGCATCACCCTGATCCTTTCAGCAGCGACCCCGTGCTGTACCAGGTCAACAGCCAGAACCTGGCGCAATATCAGGCGCTGCTGCCGGCAGGCTTGCAGGTATTACTGGAAAAGAACCCCGAGTACTTCCTGCGGGTGTTTCCGACCCATCGCAGTGCCGCCGCACCGCAACGCATCTATGACGCCACGCGCTTCAACGCGCAGGCTGCTGAGCTGATTTCCGGCGGTAATGGGGTCGATGGTGTGGCGGCCGGGATTCCTTTCCCGCTGCCGAAAACCGGCCAGGAAGCCATCTGGAACCACATCATGCGTTACCGTGGCGACCAGATCAGCTTTGTCACCAACCAGGCGGCCGTGCTGTCCAACGGTGCTTACAACCTGCTCAAGCTGGAGCGTGATATTTACTTCCTCTACGGTCGTGAAGGCGTCACGCCACAGGACCTGGATAACACCCTGTTCTACTACAAGTACAAGGTGGTCGCGCCGGCCAAGCTGTCTGGCTCGGCACTGGTGGTGCAGGAAACCCTCGATCAGGTGCTGGCGATCCGTAAAGCCTGGCGCTTCAACCGTGGCGAGCGCCGCGTGCGCCGCTTGCCGATGCTGGCCTATGACACCCTGCAGCCTGACACCAACGGCATGGCCACTGCCGACGTGGTCGATGCCTACAACGGTGCGCCGGATCGCTACGAGTGGACGCTGGTCGGCAAGCAAGAAAAACTGGTGCCGTACAACAGCTATGCCGTCCACCAGAAGGGCATCCCTTACGACAATATCCTGCGGCGCAACACCGTTAACCCTGACCTGTTGCGTTACGAGTTGCACCGCGTGTGGATAGTTGACGCCCAGCTGCGTAAAGGCTTCAGCCATCCGTACGCCAAGCGTCGTTTCTATATCGACGAGGACAGCTGGCAGGTGCTTGCCGTCGATTTGTATGACAAGAGCGGTGAGCTGAGTGGCGTGCAGGAAAGCCACCCGATCAGCTACTACGACGTGCCGATGTTCGGCAGCACCTTGGAAACCATCTACGACTTCAAAGGCGAGCGTTACTTCGTCGACGGCATGGATAACAACGAGCCGATGTACAACTTCAACGCCAAGCTGACGCCGCGCGATTTCACCCCACAAGCGCTGCGCCGCGAAGGCAACTGAGCCGACGCCCTGGCAATAGCGCAAAGCCGCCCTTGTTGGGCGGCTTTTTTATGGTGCGCCAGGCATGGCGCGTAGCGCCGTGACTGGCGCTGTCGGGTTCACTGTGGTGGTGAGCCTGGCGACTTGGA